>CAWVTK010000097.1:0-7106 GCA_963933205.1 uncultured Flavobacteriales bacterium | reverse complement strand
GATGTATTGCAATCGGTTGATTTTGATAAAGATCGTTTGGAACAAGAAATGATTTACTTTATTGAAAAGTTGGATGTTTCGGAAGAAAAAGTGCGTTTAAAAAACCACTGTTCTTATTTTATCGAAACCATGAACTCTGAAGAATCTAATGGAAAAAAATTAGGTTTCATCTCTCAAGAATTAGGCAGAGAAATAAATACGATGGGCTCTAAGGCAAACCACACCGAAATTCAAAAGTTAGTGGTACAAATGAAAGATGCTTTAGAAAAAATTAAAGAACAAACACTCAACGTTCTTTAATATGAACTCGGGTAAACTCATTATATTTTCTGCTCCATCGGGTGCAGGTAAATCTACTATTGTAAACTATTTATTGGCACAAGGTGTACCGGTAGAATTTTCTGTTTCGGCATGCAGCAGAGCACCTAGAGGAAACGAAAAGCACGGCGAACAGTATTATTTTTTAAGCCCAGAAGAATTTAAGTCTAAGATTGCAGCCAACGAGTTTTTGGAATGGGAAGAGGTTTACAAAGGCCGTTTCTACGGAACACTTCGTTCTGAGGTAAACCGAATTTGGGCAAAAGGAAAACAAGTAATTTTTGACATTGATGTTGTTGGTGGTTTAAACCTGAAAAAACAATTTGGTACCCAAGCACTTTCCGTTTTTATAAAAGCACCATCGGTAGAAGTTTTAAAGCAAAGACTCATTGCTAGAAATACAGAAGACAAAGAAAACCTACAAATGCGTTTAAACAAAGCAGAAGAAGAAATGTCTTTTGCCAAGGACTTTGATTTGGTTATTATTAATAAGGATTTGAAAACTGCCCAATCGCAAGCTTTTCAAATGGTAACAGACTTTTTAAATGGCTAGTAAGAAGAAAATAGGCTTGTATTTTGGTACGTTTAATCCCATTCATATAGGGCATCTTATTATTGCAAACCACATGGCTAACTACACCAATCTGGATGAAGTTTGGTTTGTTGTGAGCCCGCACAATCCTTTTAAAAACAAGAACAATTTACTAGACGATTATGCGCGTTTGGAGATGGTGCACAGATCGGTTAAAGATTTTGATAATTTACGTGTAACGGATATTGAATTTGGACTAAGTCAGCCTTCGTATACCGTGAACACCTTAGCTGTTTTAAGCGAAAAGTACCCAAACAAAGATTTTTCTCTAATTATGGGCGGCGACAACCTGAGCACACTGCACAAGTGGAAAAACCACGAATACATTCTCAACAATCATCAATTGTATGTTTATCCGCGCTTGGCCACCCCGCCGGGTTCTCTAGATCAGCACAAGAGCGTAAACCTAGTGGGTGCTCCCATTATACAGATTTCCTCTAGTTTTATACGAAATGCTATTAAAGACAAGAAAGATGTAAGACCCATGCTGCCTGCAAATGTTTGGGAATACATAGACGAAATGAACTATTATGGAAAATAGTAAGTAAATTCGGCTCAAACACATTTTTATTCAAATCACAAAATACGACTAAAGTAGTATCGCATCTAAGGTTTGAGTTGTAACAGAATGGTAATTTTCTCGAGCATTTTGGTAAATGTTGTTAGCTTTCGTCGGATTTTTAAGGTAGAGCGCCTCGTAAAGCGGTTGTAAAAACTTACGTCTTCCTACGGTCATTAAAAATTTCTCTAAAGCTTGGTCTGCTGCCTTATAGTTTGTAGGAATTACAAGCTGAAACCAAGCATTTAATATTTCAGAGTTCCCGCTTTTTGTGAAACCAAATGCGAGGTCAAGTTTTTTTAGCTTATTTAAAGAAAGGTCTTTCGGCAACTGTCTTAAAAAATGCAACCACTCATGAGACGACCATTTTTCTGAATTAATATTTGCCAAAGGATAGCCTTTTTCGAAGGAAAGAATTCCTTGATCTACCGCTTTAAATTTAGTAGACTTTACTTTTGGACAGTTGTCGGGAATTCCCGCACCATAAATCCATTCATTTAAACGGATTTTACGCTTTGCTTCCACATCATTGTTGAGCAAATTGTTGTTTAAGTACAGAACAAACTCTTCTGTATCCATAACTTTAAATGCATTTTCTGTAAAGTATGTATTCAAGAAAACATCAAATTGTTTTCTGCCCACTGTTTCCTCAATCAATCGCAGTAAGAAAAAGCCTTTTTCATAAGCAATATCTGTCATTCCGTCGTCCGGATCTCTTTGCAGTAAATCTAGTTTTAAGTGCGTATCCTTGTGCGAATGCCCAAGAGTATTTACGGTATGTTCGAGGTCTTGTTTGCCTAAAAGTGCCAGCATGTCGGCATAATCTTTATCTTCCATCTGCTCCATAATTCTACGTTCAAAATAAACCGTAAAACCTTCGTTTAGCCAGAAATCATCCCAAGTTTTATTGGTTACTAAATTTCCAGACCAAGAGTGTGCAAGCTCATGTGCTATTAGGGCGGTTAAAGATCTATCGCCGGCTAAGATGGTTGGTGTAACAAAAGTTAAGCGAGGATTTTCCATTCCACCAAAAGGAAAGCTTGGAGGAAGTAAAAGCATGTCGTAACGCTCCCAGGCATATTTTCCGTACATTTTTTCGGCAATTTTAAGCATGTTTTCAGTTTCAGCAAACTCGTATGCAGCCTTTGCAATCATTTCTGGTTCTGCATATATTCCGGTGTGTGCTCCTAGGCTTTTAAATTCTAAATTTCCTACTCCAAGGGCCATCAAGTAAGCTGGAATTGCTTGCTTCATTTTAAAATGATAAACTCCATCACTTGTTTTTTTAGTAGGATTTTCCGCACTCATCACCGCCATTAATCCTGCTGGTACTGTAACCGTAGCATTGTAACTAAACCGCACGCCAGGCGAGTCTTGACAAGGAAGCCAAGTTCGAGCTAAAATTGCTTGTGATTGAGTAAATAAGAAAGGTTGTTTTTTACCTGCTGTTTGTTTGGGGTTTAACCATTGCAAGGCTTTTGCATTTGGAGCAGATTGGTAGTAAATAGTAACTTCTGTAGCTTCTTTTTCTAAGTCGATAATTAAAGCTTGGCCTAATATAGAATCATTTTCTCCAAGCCTATACGTGCATTCCAGGCCAGCACTTAAAACCTGATCAATTCTTAAACCATTGGCATCTAAAATCAATTGTTTACTACCCACTAAATTTTCAAGTGTGTATTTGGCTTTACCAGAAATAACTTCCGTTTCGAAATCTACTGTTACCGCTAAATCTAAATGTGTTGTACGAATATTATGAGGCTCCGAAAAACTGTGCTTGTCTACTCGTAAATCTTCTTTTTGGTTGCAAGAAACGAACAATATGGCAGAGAAAAGTAGGTAGGTAAGTTTTTTCATGGCTGTGTATTTGTGAGGACTAAAGTAAACAAAATTTGGCTTTGATTTCCACAGCTTTCAAAAACAGTTTAGATGTTCTCTACACGCTCATAGCGGCCAAATTTTTTATTGTAATCCGTTTAATTCAGAGCGTCTAAAGCAATCAACCACATGGTCGTTTACCATTCCGGTTGCCTGCATAAAGGCATATAATACGGTAGACCCAACAAATTTGAACCCTCTTTTTTTAAGGTCTTCGCTAAGTTTGGTTGAGGTTTCTGTTGTTGCAGGAACCTCGCTCATTACTTTTCTAGTGTTTTGAATGGGTTTGTTGTCTACAAAAGCCCAGACATAAGTGTCAAAACTTCCAAATTCTTCTTGAATTTTCATAAAAGCTTTTGCGTTACTTATTGCGGCTCTAACCTTAAGCTTGTTTCTTACAATTCCGCTATTCAATAGGAGTTCTTGCACTTTAACCTCATCGTACAGCGCCACTTTTCTAAAATCAAAATCATCAAAGGCTTTGCGGAAATTTTCTCTTTTACGAAGTATGGTAATCCAACTCAAGCCGGACTGAAAGGTTTCTAAGATAAGAAACTCAAATAATTTTTGCTCGTCGTGAAGCGGCACACCCCATTCAGTGTCGTGGTAAGTAATGTAAAGCGCATCTTTAGTAGCCCAGTTGCAGCGTGTTTTTTCCATACAAATATTTTTGCCTTTAGATTAATTGTACTGGACTTTTACCAAGCGGATAAGACTTAATTTAAAAGAGCGGGCTCAATCCAATCTCCATGTTCTTTAATTAAGTCTATCAGTGCATTTACCGCATCTTCTGCAGGAATATTTCTTTGCACTACATCCTGCTCTTTGTAAAGGGTAATTTTACCTTCGCCTGTACCAACATAACCATAATCAGCATCGGCCATTTCTCCTGGTCCGTTTACAATACAGCCCATAATTCCAATTTTTAATCCTTTAAGATGACTGGTTTTTGTTCGAATCTTAGCAGTTGTTTCTTGAAGATCGAAGAGCGTTCTTCCACAACTTGGACACGAGATGTATTCTGTTTTTGAGATTCGGGTTCGGGTAGCTTGAAGAATACCAAAGGCAGTTTGTGTAACTATTTTGTCGCCACCGCAATTTTCTGCGGCTATAAATATTCCATCGCCCAAGCCATCTAATAACAAAACACCTATATCTGTAGAGGCTTGGAGTTGTAATTGCTCTTGCGTTAAATCTCCATAGGCTCTACCTATAATAACTGGAGTTTTACACTTGGCATTCATCAGCTTAATAAACAAGCGGCGCTGTTCTGCCATTCCATGCTTGTTGTAAGTGTCAATCATTAAAACCGCTGTAACGTCTTGTTTCAGTTTTGAGAGCAAGGCTTCAGTCACATCACTTAAGCAAACGTAAACGATGTTTAGCTTAGTAGAGCATTCTACATCACTTAAATAGGTTTTAGCATCTAAAAAAGGAAAACGACGTTCGCCTTTGTTATGCAGCCATGTTTTATGATTGTATACAATTCCTAATGTACCAGGAATTTCAAAATCAATGGTTGTATCTCCTGTAAAAATATAGTCGCAAGCCATATCCGAAATAGTCCATTTGTCTAAGGGAACCGAATAATTATAGCCTAATGCAAACAGGTTAGCGGGTGTTATTTTCTTTTTCAGACAAAAATCTGCTAGCACAACAGGAACGTTTTTAGCGCCAATATTTTCTACACTCTGCGTGTTCCTTCTATGGTATTCAAAGGGTTCAATTGGGTTTTTAGAAATTTCTTCAATCTTGTCGTGCGGCAGTCTGTTTAGGTATCTATCTACCAGTTGTTTTGCTACTGGAATCTCAAATTCTGGTTCTTCCGTTAACGAAACGCGTACGGTATCTCCAATACCATCTTCGAGTAAAGCGCCAATTCCAACGGCCGATTTTATTCTGCCATCCTCACCTTCTCCTGCCTCTGTTACTCCTAAGTGAAGTGGGTAAGTCATTCCTTCCTTTTGCATTTTATTTACCAGCAAACGGTAAGCTTGCACCATTACTTGTGGGTTGCTGGCTTTCATAGAAATAACAACCTGATCGTAATTTAAGTGCTTGCAAATACGTAAAAATTCTAATGCCGACTCTACCATTCCCATTGGCGTGTCGCCGTAACGGCTTAAAATTCGATCTGAGAGCGATCCATGATTGGTTCCGATGCGCATGGCGGTTCCTTCTTCTTTACAAATGTTTACTAAAGGTGTAAAGCGTTTTGCAATTCTTTCGAGTTGAGCTTGGTAACTCTCTTCTGTATATTCGAGTTCCTCAAATTTCTTTCTGTCGGCGTAATTTCCTGGATTTACACGAACCTTTTCTACAATTCTCGCAGCAACTTCTGCTGCTGCTGGTGTAAAATGAATGTCGGCAACCAAAGGGGTATTGTAACCTCTTTTTACCAATTCATCTTTTATGTTTTGTAGGTTTTCGGCTTCTCTTTTACTAGGAGCGGTAATACGAACCAATTCGCAGCCTGCCTCAATCATACGAATAGATTGTGCAACGGTAGCTTCTGTGTCCATGGTATTGGTGGTTGTCATCGATTGCAATCGTATGGGGTTGTTTCCACCAATTCCAATAGAACCAATTTTTACTTCGTGACTTTTATATCTTTGGTATGCCGTAAGGCTCGCGCAATAGTTCTGAGTTGTATCCATCGCTTCAAATTTCGTGTTTTAAAATCAATCGTCAAACTAGGAAGAGAAAAAAGAGTTTCGAATTTTAAATTCTATTATTAAGAATGGATATTAATTGCTGCTTGGTTTGTTTGCTGCTTATAGGTATGTTAAATTTGCGTATTATTAAAAACGAATTAAAAATCCTAGATAAAAGAAAATCATCATGAGCAATAGCGCTGGATTGTTTTCATCGTCACTGGGAAGGAAATATTTAATGGCTGTTACAGGCTTATTCCTTTGCAGTTTTCTTTTGATACACCTTATTGGAAACGTGGCCTTGTTCACAGATCCTGTTCAATTTAACGAGTACACTCGTTTTATGTCTTCAAACCCAATCATTCGTGTAATGGAAATTGTACTGGTACTAGGGTTCTTAACGCATATTGTTGATGCGGTTATGTTAACAAAAGCAAACAAAGCTGCTCAGCCAGTAAAGTATGCGATGGATAAAAAGCAGAGTTCTTGGTATTCTAGAAACATGGGTCTTACGGGCTCTATAATTTTAGCGTTCTTAATTCTGCACTTACAATCGTTTTGGTACGGGTATAAATTTGGAGATGTAGCTATGGCTTTCGATAGCTCCGGTGTTGAAATAAAAGACATGTTTACTATGGTTGTATCGGCCTTTAGTCAATGGTGGTACTCTGCAATTTACGTTGCTGCAATGCTGCTTTTAGGAACACATCTTAACCACGGTTTCCAGTCGGCATTTCAATCGGTAGGATTGCGTCATAAAAAATACACACCTACTATTAAAAAGACGGGTACTGCATTTGCTGTAGCAATCACTTTAGGATTCATTTCGTTCCCAATTTATTTCTACATTACTCAACTATAAGGATATGCAAGAATTATTCGATAATATTCCAGAGGGTCCTTTAGCAGATAAATGGACAAAGTTTAAAGCAGATGCTAAGCTTGTAAACCCTTCTAACAGAAGAAACATAGACGTTATTGTTGTTGGTACAGGTTTAGCTGGTGGTGCTGCCGCTGCTTCTCTTGGCGAAATGGGTTTCAATGTAAAATCATTTTGTTTTCAAGATTCTCCTCGTCGTGCACACTCTATTGCTGCACAAGGTGG
>CAWVTK010000096.1:0-7141 GCA_963933205.1 uncultured Flavobacteriales bacterium | reverse complement strand
TCAATTTCAGTCGTGGAACAGAGCATCCTTTTACGAAACCTACAAACAAAAGTATTCTTTTGATGGCTCTATGATCTTGAGTCCAAAAGCACTCACGGCCTCTGGAGACTTTTACTACGACAATGCCATATCTGTATCCGAAGAATATATTTTACAAAGTCAGGATTTTACTGCAAACAACTCAGAATTTAATTTATTTGATGAAGCAGGAGGAACCAAAATAGTGCGCGCCAAAGAGCTGTATTCTGCTATGAGTTTTAAAGATGATTTTGGCTCCTTCGAAACCCTTAGCGATTCTACCTATTTTGAAATGCGTAAAAATAAATACCATTTGTATTTCGAGCTAATGGAATGGGACAGAGCAAATAAATCACTTTTATTTTCTCAGTTCTCAACAGAAAATGCCTGGTTGGTTTCGGTAGATGAAAATCAAGATTCGTTGCAGTTTTTTGCTACCGATGCTAGCTACGATCTTACTACCTTCGAATTAGAAGTTTCTGGTGTTGCCGAAATATTTATGCCTCCTGTAACTATAGAACCAGACTCCTCGTACCTAAAAATTCTTGCCAACGGAAAAATAGATCGTTTGCATAAGGCCTACTTTTGGGTAGACAGCCAAACCGAAACCGATTACAATTTTTACGATGCAGAATTAGATCTATTGAGTGCAGGTCGATTTTCTGGTTCGGCCACCTTCGATTATATAGATTTGGAAGGCAATACGCAGCCCATCCATTTTTCGAGCATAGAAAAAAGAGATGGAATTGTAACAGGCGTATCCTACATAGCCGAAGAAGATGATTTTCATTTAGATCCTTATTTTGGTTTTAAAGGAAAGGTGCTTTTAGATTCTTCAAAGGATTTTTTAACCTTTGACGGTTTTACAAGGGTGCATTTAGCTTGCGATAAGTTAAACCGAACCTGGATTCCTTTTAAAGATGAAGTAGACCCAGAGGATGTATTTATAGATTTGAATCCTGAGGTACGCCTAACAGACCGTCAGCAATGGCATGCAGGAATAATGATTAGTCATGCACCAACGGTATGTTATCCTGCATTTTTAAGCGGTCCTAAGCACGTAAACGATTACGAGGCTTTGGGTGTAGATGGTTTTGTTCATTTCGACGATTCGAACTGGGAATACATTATTGGCAGCCAAGAGAAAATTGAAGACCATAGCGCTCCTGGAAATTTGGCCATTTACAATCCAGAAGAATGCACGCTGTATTCCGAAGGAAAGCTAAGCCTGGGTGTAGATGCTGGTTTGTTAAAAATGGACGCTTATGGCTTTTTGGCGGCCAATTTTACCGAGCAATCTATTGAAGGTAAAATTGATTTAGGCTTGGATTTTTTAATCCATAAAAAAGCAGCTAAAATGCTGTATAAAGTCCTTAAAAAATCCTCTTTATCAGAAAAAATAGATCAATCCTCTGCTTTGCATCAAAGAATGTTGAAGGAGAAACTTGGCAGAAAACAGCTTAAAAAATACAACCGTAAAAAGAAAAGAGGGCGTAGGTTTATGCCCTCAAAATTAGAACATACTTTTTACTTTCCTCAAATGCGCGTAAAGTGGAATAAGAAGTCGGCTTCTTTTATATCGGAAAAACGCATACCGCTTAGTAATATAACAGGACGTAAAATAGACCGGATGGTAAACGGAATTGTAGAGTTTAGACCGCATGGGCAAGGAGACGAAATTAATATTTACCTAGAGCTTTCCAGTACACATTATTACTACCTAAATTACAGGCGTGGCGTAATGAAATTAATAAGTAGTCATCAGGAATTTAACAATCATATAGCGAGTTCTCCCATGCGTTTGTCCAATCTTTCTGGCAACAGCCAAACAGGTTCTTTTCGGTATGAAATTGGCAATTTAAAGCAAATGCAAAAATTCTTGAACCGTGTAAATTGGATTGAATAGTTTGTTGTGGAATTCGATAGTGTGCAAATTAAAAACCATATCAGTCTATTCAAAAGGCTCTAACAATACACTTCCTTTTTTATAGTAAAATCGTAATAAATCACCCTCAAATTTAAAAGCATGAGCTCCATTGTTTAATATATGGAATGGAATAATATCTACATTACAATTAAAAATAACACCCGTATCAAAAAATGGTGAAAATGTATAGTGATCACTCAAAACGATTGAAGTATCGGATGTGAGGTTGTATTTCGCTGAAGTGTAAGTATACTCTGTGTTTAGTGAAATAGACTGTTCATCTTCATTAAAACGAATATTTATAGCGCACTGATCGGAGTTTATTGGGTTTTGGCTAAGGTCGCTATTTTCGTAAGCCACTACCTTCCATGTTCCTATTAAATTTGTTTGTACATCTGTAGATTCGTCAATGCTCTCGTCAGAACACCCTATGGATAAAACTAAAACGAAACTCATGAGTGCTATTAATATCTTTTTCATTTTTCACCTATTTAATTAGTCAATATTTTTTAAACTTTACAAAATTAGATAATTACATGTGAATAACCAAGATGTAAGGTTTTTTTTAACTATTTAAAATAATGAATTAGCAGTACTGGACAGTAAAAAGATAAAACGAGTCTTGCCGAGTTCGATTTTCTAGAAAACAACTGTTTATTTGTTAAACTTTTTTAGTACATCTCTTAGTCGAGCAGCTTCCATAAAATCAAGATCCTTGGCCGCTTTTTCCATAGCTTTTCTCAACTCGTTCATCTTTTTACGTTTGTTGTCTTCGCTTAGGTATTTTAGTTCTTCTTCCGAAACTTCTAAACTAGGGTCTGGTTCTGCTGCCTGATTGTAATTTTTACCTATTACAGAGCTTTGTTCTAAAATACTGGCCTTAGACTTTTTATTCGCATACGGAACCTGATTATGATCGGTGTTGTATTTGATCTGTATTGCTCTTTTACGATCGGTATCGTCTATGGTTAACTGCATAGATTTGGTTACCTTATCTGCGTAAAATATTGCTTTACCTTTTTCGTGCCGAGCAGCTCTACCCACGGTTTGGGTAAGTGAGCGTTGCGATCTTAAAAAGCCTTCCTTATCGGCATCCAAAATGGCTACTAAAGAAACCTCGGGTAAATCCAACCCTTCTCTTAATAGATTAACTCCAATGAGTACATCAAACAAGCCCAAGCGCAAATCGCGCATAATTTCTACACGTTCCAATGTATCTACATCTGAGTGCACATACCTGCATCGCACACCATACTTAGTTAAGTAAATGGTGAGTTCCTCAGCCATTCTTTTGGTTAACGTGGTTACTAGTATTCTTTCGTCTTCTACAACTCTCGTATTAATTTCTTCTAAAAGGTCGTCTATTTGGTTTTGTGATGGTCGTATTTCTATAATAGGATCTAACAATCCTGTAGGTCTAATTACCTGCTCTACAATAACACCTTCAGATTGTTCCAATTCATAATCCGCAGGAGTAGCACTAACGTATACTACTTGCGGAACAATAGCTTCAAACTCTTCAAATCGCAATGGTCTGTTGTCCATTGCTGCAGGTAGTCTAAAACCGTATTCTACCAAGTTTTCTTTTCTAGATCTATCGCCACCGTACATGGCTTTTACCTGAGATAAGGTAACGTGGCTTTCGTCTACAAAAAGCATAAAGTCTTCTGGAAAGTAATCAATCAAACAGAAGGGTCTTGTGCCTTCATCTCTTCCGTCTAAATACCTCGAGTAATTCTCTATACCCGAACAGTAACCCAATTCCTGAATCATTTCTAAATCGAAATTAACGCGCTCTTCCAACCTTTTAGCCTCCAAATGCTTTCCAATTTCTTTAAAGTAATCTACCTGCTTAATAAGATCTGTTTTAATGGAATGTTTGGCTACATCTAAGCGGTCTTTAGAGGTAACGAATATGTTTGCTGGGTAAATTTTTAAATCCTCGTATTGGTCTAGTCTATGTCCTGTTATAGGATCAAAAGATTCTAATGTTTCAATTTCATCGTCCCAAAACAAAATACGTAAACCATTGTCTGAGTAGCCGGGGAATATTTCAACACAATCTCCTTTAACTCTAAACTGACCTCGTTCCAATTGAATTTCAGTTCTGGAATACAAGGAGGCTACCAAAGACAATAGCAGTTCTTGTCGATTTATCTTCTGACTTACTTGAAGTTCGATTACATTTTTACTAAACTCCTCAGGATTTCCGATACCGTAAATGCAAGAAACAGAAGATACAACAAGTACATCTCTTCTACCAGAAAGTAGGGAAGAGGAGGTGCTTAATCTCAATTTTTCTATTTCTTCGTTTACCGATAAATCTTTTTCTATGTACAAGCCAGAATGCGGTAAGTACGCTTCGGGTTGGTAGTAGTCGTAGTAGGAAACAAAATACTCTACGGCATTGTTGGGAAAGAATTGTTTAAATTCTCCATACAATTGAGCCGCTAGCGTTTTGTTGTGACACAGTATTAAGGTAGGTCTGTTTACCTCCTTAACCACGTTGGCCATCGTAAAGGTTTTTCCAGAACCTGTAACGCCCTGAAGAGTTTGGTAGGGGAGTCCTTGGTCTAATCCTGCCACAATTTTTTTAATCGCTTGCGGTTGATCTCCTGTAGGTTTAAATTCTGATTCGAGTTGGAAATCCATAGTATAATGAAAAAAAAAGCATCCCTTTTGGAATGCCTTTAGTAGATTTATAAACTTCTTAAGTAAGTCATTCGAGATGTAATCTCTTCAAATTTCTCTTTTTGCCTTTCGATGTTCTTTCGCACTTCTTTTAAAAGTGGATTGTCGTCTTTAGCATTTTTAAAGAAGCTGATATTGTTTTCGAGCAAGGAAAGTTCTTCCTTACATTTT
This sequence comes from uncultured Flavobacteriales bacterium, assembly GCA_963933205.1. Taxonomy (GTDB): domain Bacteria; phylum Bacteroidota; class Bacteroidia; order Flavobacteriales; family UBA7430; genus UBA6772. The sequence goes on along the minus strand of CAWVTK010000096.1, from coordinate 2,334 downwards.
TTAGAGGTTTGTTGCATTTTGTACAACTCATCGTTCAATTTAGTTTCATCACCTTCGGCTACCATAGCTTCAATTCTGGTTTTAAACTGAATGTCTCTTTTTTCTGCCTTGTCCATGTCTAGCTGCTCAAAGTAAGCATCTATTAGGCTACGGAAAGTACTTTCTATAGCTTTTACATTTTTACGTGGCACTCTGCCCATTTCTTTCCAAGAATTTATAAAACCTTTTATAGTCTCAACATCCGTCTTGCTGTCGCCTGAGTTTTTAAAAGCTTCTACCTCTTTAAGGAACGCTTGTTTTACTTCTAAATTTGCTTCAAACTCCTTGTCTTGTTCCTCGTGTTGTTTCTTCAGATTATCGAAAAACGCATTGCAGGCTGTTCTCAGTCTATTCCAAAGAGCATCTGCTTCCTTTTTTGGAGCCATTCCCGATTTTTTCCAATCGTTTTGAAGTCTTTTTAAAATCGTAGAAGTTTCCGACCAATCAGTGCTTTCAGCTAGAGCTTCGGCCTTTTCTACAATAGCCAATTTGGTAGCCAAGTTTTCTTTTTGACCACTTTTTAAAGCGCGGTAAAAATCGTTTTTCTTAGCGTTAAAGTTTTTAATAAGCTCCATAAAACGAGACCAAGTTTCGTCGTTTTGCTCTCGGCTAATAGGGCCTACTTTTTTCCAATCTTCTCTTAAGGTATTAATAAGTTCCGATTGTTTTTGCCATTTATTATGATGTAATAATTCGCTGTAATCTATGGATTCAACTTGTTCGCAAATGGCAAGTTTTTCTTTATAATTATCTTCAAACGACTCTTTTCTTTTCTCATAAAAGTCGTTGCGTTTTTTGTGTACTATTTTGGTAGATACTTGAAAGCGTTCCCAAACAGCTTCTCTGTGTTCTCTTCCTACGGGGCCAATTTCTTTCCAGGCATCGTGCAGTTCTTGAAGAACCGTAAAGGCAGCTTCTAAATTTTCTTCTTCAGCTACAATTTCAGCCTTGGCACATAAAGAGGTTTTAAGCTCTAAGTTCCGCTTAAATTCAATGTCTCTTAAATCGTTGTTGATTCTTAAGTAATCAAAGAAATTTTCTACGTGATGGTGGTAGGTTTGCCATAAATTATTGAGTTCTGTTTTAGGAACTTGGCCGGCAGCCTTCCAACGAATTTGAATGTCTTTGAAATGCTCGAAAGTAACTTTCATCTTTTCCTCAGCATTCAACAAACCTTTCAACTCTTCAATTAAGTCGAGCTTAATTTTTAAGTTGTTTTTCATTTCTTTTTCCTGGTCGTTATAAAAAGCGTTTCTACGCGTTCTATACGTTTCCATAACAGCTTTAAATTCGCTGGTATTTGGAAATACGAACTCAAATTTTTCAGCTTCTTCACCTTCTACAACAACTTCGCTGGCTTTAAATTTCTCTAAACCTTCTTTGTATGCCTCGTTGCTTCTGTCGTAAAATATTTTTTTAGCTTCGTCAATTTGAGCTTTAATGCTTTGAATAGGTGCCGTATCTACAAGAGACTTTACAGCTGCTATTAGGCTTTCCGTATCTAGGTTGTTGTATGTTGCCATATCAATTTGATCAACAGTTTTTGCTGTTGGCTCTGGCGCAATTGTTTCGATAATTTGCTTATCGTCAACCTGATTCGTTACGTTTATTTCTTCCATCTTAACTTGTGATCTTTTTATTTAATCAAAGCAAATATAAGAATTTAAGCGAATACTTAGCCTATTAATAGGTTCAGTTGCGTTTCTCTTGTGAGCTTCGTTAAATGGCATTTATTTTTTGGTTTTTTTTTGATAATAGGGCAAAAAAAATGTGCTTAAAGTTAAAAGCACATTTTTATAATAAAAGACTTAATAATGCGGTTTAAATATTTTCGATAACCATAGCTGAGGCTCCGCCACCGCCGTTACATATTCCAGCAGCACCATATTTACCTCCGTTTTGTTTGAGTACATTTAACAGTGTTACGATAATACGCGAACCAGAGTTTCCAAGAGGATGTCCAAGCGAAACTGCGCCTCCATTTACATTTACCTTAGCTGCATCTAGCTCTAGCTTCTTAACATTGGCAAGGCCTACTACTGCAAAAGCTTCGTTTAACTCCCAGTAATCTACGTCTTTAGTTGTTAAGCCAGCCTTTGAGAGTGCTACAGGAACTGCTTTTGCAGGCGCTGTTGTAAACCATTCGGGTTGGTGTGCTGCATCGGCATACGAGGTGATTTTTGCCAAAGGGGTAATTCCTAATTCTACTGCTTTATCTGCAGACATTAGAATAAGAGCAGAAGCACCGTCGTTGATGGTAGAGGCATTTCCTGCGGTTATTGTTCCGTCTTTTTT
>CAWVTK010000095.1:0-7348 GCA_963933205.1 uncultured Flavobacteriales bacterium | reverse complement strand
TTGTAATTTAAGGCAGACGCATCGGTACATCCATTTACAACAGAAATACAGTTTCCATCGTTGCTATTTGCTAATGGATTAAAATTAAAGGCAAACGACAAAGTACAACCCGCTACAATTTCGATACAAGTTCCGTCCTCTAGATTTGCCTGAGCATTGTAATTTAAGGAATTCACATTGGTACAACCAAGTGTAGGAAAGATACAGGAATCGTTATTTACATTTGCTTCTTCATTATAATTTAAAGCCAATTCTGAAACACATCCCTCTAGAACCTCAACACATTCATTGTCATCGATATTGGCAAAGGGATTGTAATTAAAGGCTGTTTGGTCTATACAACCGTATACAAAAGGAATACATGAACCATCATCGATATTGGCCTCTGCATCATAATTTATAGATGCTGAAACAGTACATCCATTTACTTTTGCAATGCAAGGATCATTGGTGTCAGAAACTGAAAACTGATTTACATTTGAACTTACTTCGAAGTTAAAAGCGTAAGGATCGGTACATCCATATACAGGCAACACACAAGAGTTGTCATCAAACTCTGCTAAAACATCGTAATTTAAAGCCAAGGAATTTGTGCAGCCCATGTCATTTCCACAGTCAACTAATTGATAGTTTGCCGTTTCAATTAACTCAATATTATTTGTAGTGTAAACAATGTCTTTTGCAATTATGTTGTACAAAATATTTGAGTTTACTAGTTGAAAAATAATCGGAGAAAAGGATTCTGCTCCATCTATTTCCTGAGTTGCTGTATCGTCTCCCCAAACAGCAATTGTTCCATCAAAAACACCAAGACTAATTGAGCCGACAACCATGCCCTGAGAAGAAATAGCGACTATATAAGCGTCATCATTCGTTATTGGTAAAGATTCAATTGCTGAATCCAGCAGTCCAACAATCATATTACTTCCGGTATTTCCTGTAAATTCTTGAGGAATTTCGCAAGCAGAAATGTACAAACAAGAACCGTCGTCCATGGATGCGTATGTTTCATAATTTACAGCCAATTGATCCATACAACCGTTATAATAACAAGAACCATCTTCGATACTTGCTTGCAGGTTAAAATTAGAGGCCTCTAGTTCCATACAACCGTAAACAATTAATACTTCACAGGAATTCTGATCGGTATTTGCTAGCGCATTAAATTCCATATAGTCGGCATCCATACAGCCATAAACAACTGCAATACAAGAGGCATCGGTAGTATTTGCTAATTCATTGTAATTAAATGCTTCTACATCCAAACAACCGTAAATTTTCTCGGTACAAGATCCGTCGTTTACATTTGCTGTGGGTTCAAAATTATAGGCTTCAGACTGGTCGCAACCGAAAACTAAATCGATACAAGAACCATCGTCTATTTGAGCCGAAGGATTGTAGTTTAAAGAGAATACATCTGTACAACCTTCTGTAAATGGAGTACTACAAGAGCCGTCGTTGGTGTTTGCTAAAGTATTAAATTCTTCAAAGTTACTATTGTTGCATCCCAAAATTACCGGAATACATGAATCGTCGTTTGTATTTGCTGTTTCGTTGAAATTATAGGCTGTTTCATCAACACATCCGTTTACAATAATCGTTGTACAAGAAGAATCGTTGAAGTTAGCAGCAGCATTAAACTCAAGGTACAAGGCGTTCATACAGCCTAAAACCTTTAAGGTAAGACAAGAGCCGTTGTCTGTGTTAAATGCATTCGAATACTCTAGATAATTCGAATCGATACAACCAAAAACGATAAAGATACTGCAAGTTTGATTGTCTAAATTTGCATCGGAATTAAATTCGATGTAATTCGAATTGGTACACCCTTCAATAACGAGAGTTTCGCAAGAGCCGTTGTCTGAGTTTGCAGACAATGAGTACTCGGTATACAATGCATCGGTACATCCATAAACTGCAATTATAGCGCAAGAACCATCGTATAGAGTAGCGAGTGGATTGTACTCTAAATAACTGTCAAGTGTACAACCGTAAACCTCACCTATAGTTTGACAACTACCATCGTCAATGGTGGCTAATAAATTGTACTCTTCGTAGCTTTGATTGGTACAACCGTATAAGTTGCCCAAATCGTCGCAAAAAGGATTAAAAGTTAAAGATGAACTTAGAATTTCTATTCCATTTACCTCGAAATTTATAACCGAAGGATAGCTTACATTATACTGAACGCCATTGGATTGCGCCTTTAAAACAATCTCATCCATTGCCATTAATCCATCTTGGAAAGCACTGTTTGCATCGTTACCCCATATAGCCAAAGTTTGCTGCGCACCAGACCACTCTATGGACCCTACACACAACCATTCCTCATTAATATTCATAAAGGCACCTATACTGTCTCCGTTTGAGAGAATATCGTTACTCAAGGCATTTTGAGTAACCATAATAATCATGTTGGAACCGGTATTAGAATAAGTATAATTCAAATCACAATTTTGAGTAAAACCAAAAAATGGGATGAAAAACAATAGTATTCTTAAAAAAAGTGGATTTATGTAGTGGCTAATAATCATCTCGGATGGGGGCTTTTTCCAAATTTAAGAAAATTAATGAACTATTGCACAACATAATAATATAAAAGGAAACAAATATTGGTTTAAAACCAATAATCTAAAACTAATATACTGAGAAGTTTTTCAATGAAATCAAACTCTTTTCTGAAAACAAATCTATTGTATAATCGCCTGGAGTAAGAGTTAAAGAATCAGAAAAGGTGTGGAAACCTATATCAAATATAGAATCTGAAACTTCAAACAAGACCGTTTCTGAAGAATACACTTTAAAAGAATGCACGCCTTTTTGCTTGGCATAAAAAGAAAAGACATTTGTTTTACTAAGTACACTTTCTATATGATAATAAACTGAATTATCCCTAGAATAAACCTCGGGCTCTCCCATAGAAGTTACAATTGTAAAACCGTCTTTTATATAGGTAACAGAACCCGTTTGAATTTGGAATTGTTTATATGAATAATATGTATTCGAATTTTTAGACCAGTGAATAATTGTAAATTTTTCGCCAGTAATAAGTCCGTCTTTTTCGAGTGTTAAGGGATCGTTGCCCCAAAGAGCCATACCATTATGCCCATTTAAAACAATCGAGTTTCCAACAAAATTTCCCTCGGAATCAGCAACCACAATTTCATCGCCAGCAAAAATTGGCTTTGGCCAGGCCGACCCTAGTATTAGTAAGGATAAATTACTGTTTGTAAAAACAGGAATGGGAAAGTTTTCTACGGTAAGTTCAGGAACACGAGCAGTTTGTGCACACGAAATTTCAACAATAAAAAGGGCTAAAAGGAGGGCTACTTTTCTCATAAGTGGCTAAATTATATATATTTCTGAAGAATTAGCACATAGAAGGATAAATTAAAATAATCAGTGGGTTTTAAGAGCATTTATAGCAATAAAAGAAAGCGTGCTTACTCCAACCTTTATAGCTTCATGATCGATGTTGAACTTTGGATGATGAACTCCATGTACAATGCCAAGGGACTCGTTTCGAACACCTAATCTATAAAAACATGCAGGAATAACTTGGCTGTAAAAAGAAAAATCTTCTGCGGTCATTCGAATCTTCATTTTCTCTACTCTATGCGTTCCTAAAAGATCTGCAGAAGCAGCATAAGCTCTTTTTGTTAACTTCTCGTTGTTTTTTAAAAAAGGGTATCCTTTTAGAATCTTCAACTCTCCTTTGGCATTTCTAGATTTTAAAAAATCGTTTACAAAAGTGCGTAATTTGAGATGAATCTCTTCGCGCCAAGCCTCATTCATGGTTCTTAAAGTTCCCATAGCTTTAGCTTGCTCTGGGATTACATTGGTTGCTCCTTTAGCCTGTAAATCGCCAAAAGCAAATATGTAAGGTGATTCTTTTAAAGCGATCGATTTTAAAAAAGAATCGAGTTTTGGCAGCAATTCCGAAACAATCATTATAGGATTGTTGTACTGACTAGGCAATGCTGCATGTCCACCTTTTCCAATCACAGACAAATACAGCTCATCGCAAGCGGCCATGTAATTTCCTTCTTTAAAGCCTACTTTCCCTGCATCCATTTCAGGAAAAACATGGAGGGCATATATTTCATCTACTTTTGGCTTATCCAAAACACCCTCGGCAATCATTTGAGAGGCACCACCAGGCAAAACCTCTTCTCCTGGTTGAAAAATTAATTTTACGGTACCTTCAAAATCTGCTCTCAAGCAGTTCAATACTTTAGCGGCCCCAAGTAAGCAAGTAGTATGCACATCATGGCCGCAAGCATGCATTACATTAGCTACCGTTGATTTATAAGCGACATCGTTTTCTTCTTGAATAGGTAATGCATCTAAGTCGGCTCTTAAAGCAATGCATTTTTTGGATGGATTTACACCTTTTATAAGTGCAACTATTCCGGTACCTGCAACACCTTCAGAAAAAGGAATCCCCATTTCACGTAGTTGTGAGGCTACAAATTCTGCAGTTTTGACTTCTTTAAAAGACAATTCTGGATTTGCATGAATATGTTTACGCCATGCTACAAAATCCTCGAAAGAATTGGATATAATTTGATTAATTTTAAGCTTCACTTTTTGTTTTTTTCATAATCCCTCCAACTATTAAACTATTTAAAGTTTCAGGCACTATTCGCATAAAGATCATTAAAAGTTTTGCTCCAACTCCTGGTATGATCATTTTTTTTCCTTTGAGCATTCCTTCCACTACATAATGAGCCACTGTAGTCACATTTAAACTAGTCCATCGAGCAATTATTCCACCAGTATTTATACGCTCTACCACCTCTGGATTTGTAAATACTCCGGCCGGACAAGATACAGAAACTTGAACATTATCGCATTTTAATTCCGAAGAAATTGCTTTTGAAAACGAATAAACAAAGGCCTTTGAGGCCGTATATATTGCCTTATAAGGCACTGGGCTATAACCACCTAAACTACTCATGTTTAATACATAAGATTTTTTAAATGTTTTTAGCATTGGCAGAAAAAGCTTTGTTAACTGCAACATTGGAAAAATATTTAATTGAACCAAACTTAAGTCGAAATCCGTACGGGTTTCTTGAAAACTGCCCGAGGCGCCAAGGCCTATATTATTTATTAAAACTTGAACTTTTTTTTCATGAGCAATACACCATTCATAAATCTCTTTTGGAGATTCAAGCTTAAGTAAATCTTTGTTTACAATCAAACAATCAACTCCATAAGTCGATTCAATTTCACTCTTAAGGCTTGTTAATGCTTTCATATCGTTTGCAACCGCTATTACAGGAACTCCTTTGGATGCCCATTCGAGTGCAATAGCCTTACCGATTCCTCTACTAGATCCGGTAACTAAACAATACCCTGTTATTTTTGTTGTATGAACAATTTTCATTATTGTAATTATTTTTTTCTTTGGGCTAAAGTAATCTATATTATTGAGTATTTAAATAAACGTTGTTGTCGCTTAAAAAAAGGACTAGACTAATTTAGTACAGCGTGTGAAAAATTAACACTAAAAAATAATTATATTTGAAAACAAATTAAAATTACAATCAAATGTTACAACGATGTTTTATTTACCTTTTCACATTGCTCTGTTTTACTGCGTGTAAAGAAGAAACTACGGTTTGTAAGGACGAGAATGCAATAAACTATGGAATGGAAGACGAAAACGGAGGAGCTTCCTGTGTGTTCGCTATAGACATAAATGAGAATCTTTATGGAAAATGGAAGGTTGATTATCGTCTAGTTTACGACCTTCCATCTGATGTAAGCTTAAATTCATTGATTTTAGAATACACTTCATTCACTTATGTTGAATTTGAAGAGTTTTACGAAGAGGACTATCCTTTGAGTGAAATTGAATGGGCAGAATTTATTACAGACCAAGAAGGTTTGTACTACAATGAAACAATAACTGCAGATACTGAAACTCAATTTACAGAGATCGAATACACGAGCGATAATAAAGTTCAATATTACTACGGTGGTTACATTAACTCTAACTTGACGCACTATTGGGAGCAATTTGACTACGATCATTTGGCCTATTTCGACGAAAACTATATTCCTTTTGACGAAACAGATTTAGTTGAGATTTTGACTTTAGATGAATTAAGTTTTGACTACCGAAGAGTACAAAAACAAGGCAATACCAAACGCATTGAATACCGTAGAATGGTAAAAAACTATTAAGATGCTTCAGATAAAAAGTTTCACCTTTAATCCTTTTCAGGAAAACACTTATATAGCCTACGACGAAACCAAGGAATGCATCATTGTAGATCCGGGTTGTTACGATGCAAAAGAAAACGGAATTTTAAAAGAGTTTATCGAGCAAAACAATTTAAACCCCGTAGCTTTAGTAAATACACATTGCCATTTGGACCATGTTTTTGGAAATAAATTTGTTGCAGACACCTATAATTTAAGCCCCGTAATGCATAAATTAGATTTGCCCATGTTGGAATATGCTCCGTTGGCTGCAAAAAAATATGGAGTTCATTTAGGTGAACTTCCAGATGTAAAAGAATTTGTTGAAGAAGGAGATGTGCTGAAATTTGGAAATTCTGAATTTGAAGTTGTCTTTACTCCAGGCCATGCTCCTGGACATATTTGCTTGGTAAACAAAGCAGAAAATATTACCCTCTCTGCTGATGTTTTGTTCCACTTAAGTATTGGAAGAACAGACCTCCCAATGGGCGATCATGAAACCCTATTAACATCTATTCGAGAAAAGCTATTCACGCTAGACGATACCATGGTAATTTACCCAGGTCATGGGCCAAAAACAAGTATCGGATTCGAAAAAGAGAACAATCCCTTTTTAAAATAAATTTAAACCAACACCCCCAATCATAATGAAAACTATTTCAGCTTTAACTCTACTCGCAGCAATATTAAGTTTTTCTTCTTGCGAAGAAGATTCTGTATCGGGATGCACCGATTCTACTGCAACAAACTACAATTCTTCTGCAACCGATGACGACTTGAGTTGTATGTATCCAAGCGGGGTTTCGGAATTACTAACTGGAAATTGGACCTCTGATTCTTCTGAAGTTAGAATGATTCTTTCAGAAGAAATGCTCACAATATTTATGATGTATTCTGAGGAGATGACACCGGAAGAATTTGAAGAAGAAATAGGATTTGAAATGCCAAGTACAGAAGAAGAATGGGCTCAGATTGCTGATGAAGGTTTAGAAGTAGAATCTGAGGGCTACCAAGGCAATATAAACATTACTGATAGTACTTTCACTATTAACCAAATGGAGGGTGATATTACCAATTTGGAATACGTGTTGGTGAATGAGAATCGAATCGAATTTATCAATCCTGACTTCAATGC
>CAWVTK010000094.1:0-7370 GCA_963933205.1 uncultured Flavobacteriales bacterium | reverse complement strand
GTACCTATGATGTGTTTGGATGTACCGACCAAGATGCAAACAACTACAACAACCTCGCAAATACAGACGACCAAAGTTGTACCTATGATGTGTTTGGATGTACCGACCAAGATGCAAACAACTACAACAACCTAGCAAATACAGACGACCAAAGTTGTACCTATGATGTGTTTGGTTGTACCGACCAAAATGCAAACAACTACAACAACCTAGCAAATACAGACGACGAAAGTTGTACCTATGATGTGTTTGGATGTACAGACCAAGATGCTAACAACTACAACAGTCTAGCAAATACAGACGACGAAAGTTGTACCTATGATGTGTTTGGATGTACCGACCAAAATGCAAACAACTACAACAGCCTAGCAAATACAGACGACGAAAGTTGTACCTATGATGTGTTTGGATGTACAGACCAAGATGCTAACAACTACAACAGCCTAGCAAATACAGACGACGAAAGTTGTACCTATGATGAGGGAGAATGTGGTTGTACCGATGCAAGTTTCGTTGAATACTATACTCAAGGGTTTAATGCAGAGTGCGACAATGGAACTTGTGAGGTACCTGTTCAATCGAATGGCATAACAAGCGACCATTTCAATACACCATTAAACACAGCAATCAACTCTACAATTGGCTTTGATTTAAGCGCTATGTATGTTCCCGAAGGAACGGTGGTAGGTGCTTTTTACGATTTGAATAACGATGGTCAAATTGGTGGAAATGCTGTACTTAGTTCAATGAACGAGATTTACTATGAATGTGTAGGTCTTTCAGAATACGAAAACAGCTTCTTTACACTAGCAATTTGGGGAGACGATCCTTTTTCTGATGATCTTGATGGCGTACCTAGCGGCTCAGAAGATGTGCTTTTCGCCTTCTTACTTCCAAATCAATCTGTTGTAGCTTTTGACCTTTCTCCAGAAACATTTACTTTCGCTTCTAACGGACTATTAGCTCTAAGCTCAGTTAACTTAGAAGTAACCGTTTTTGGTTGTACAGATCCAACGGCATGTAATTTCAATAGTTTTGCAGAAGAAGAAGACGGTTCGTGTGAAGGAACCTACGGATGTATGGAAGAGATGTATGTAGATTACAACGCTGAGGCCGCCTGTCATTCTGAAGATTTATGTGCAGATACATGGCACGATCATTTAGTAGATATGGAAATTACACATGCAGATGTTTTAGCTACATTAGATTCTACATTATCGGCAAATAATGATTTGGAATATGCATTGGAAAATCAAATCGAATTTTCTGCAGCATTAGAAAATGAAATTCTAAGCCTTACAACCAACCTTGAATTTGCAAACGCAACTATTGCAAATTTAACGATGCAACTAACTGATAATGATGCGACTATAAGTGAGTTGCTTCTTTTAAACGAAGAATTGACGCAAGCAAACAACTCGTTGAATAATTTACTAGATCAAGCCAATACACTTATAGGTTCTATGGAAGTTGGCATGGGAACTATGCAAGCAGAAATGAATACCACACTAGCTGAATTAGTAAGTGCTCAAGAAAATGAAAATGAGCTTTCTGAAATGGTTTCTGACATGACCGATCAAATGGTCAATGCGAACGAAACGATTGGTCAAATGACACAATCTATGGAAAGCTTAAACACGAGCAATCTAGAAATGCAAGCAGGAATGGTCTTACTAGAAAATACAAATCAAGAAATGACTATTGCGAACCAAAGCTTACAGATTCAAATTATTAACACCGAAGAAACTGTAATGACTATGACTTCTCAAATGGAAACAGTAGTTGCAGAAAATGAAGCCTTGTCTGCTCCTATTGAGATCGATTTAACTTCTGGATGGAATATTATTGGATACACACTCCGAAATCCACAAGACGTTGTTATTAGTTTTGAAACTGTAGAAGGAATCTTGTCGGTAGTTAAAAACAACTCCGGGCAGGTATATTGGCCAGAGTTTGGTTACAATGGTATTGGAGATTTACTTCCTGGTTTAGGTTATCAAGTTTTAGTGTTTGAAAACCATCAAGACTTCTTCTTTGAAGATATGGGAGGATTGCGTACAAACATTAGCCCTACAGTTCCTCAATGGGCTATAGATATGGAAGTAGCCGTTCATCCAAATGACATTAGAACCTTAGTTCGAGTTGTAAATACATTAGGACAAGAAGTACAAGTAGAAAATGAATTTAAAGGCAGCCTATTGTACTACTTATACAACGATGGATCGGTAGAGAAAAAAGTGAAGTAAATTTTAAAGCAATTATAAGAACTAACCCCAACAGCATGAGGAATATAAACTCCTTTTGCTCTTGGGGTTTTTTAGTACCCTCTCTATTGTGTGTTTTAAAAAAGCATATTTCTTTGAACTAAGTAGCTTGATCCATAAAATACTTTCTACGCTCTTCGAATTAGATAAATTGTAGGTGAGGATGACGAGCTTCGCTTTGAAAAATTTACGTAAGTCTTATTTATCATACACACATCAACTAGAAACAAGTGTAATTTAAGCTCGTTTTTAAACCAATTAAGGCTTTAAAACTCAAATCAACTACATATTTAAGTACCCTCAATAAAAGCTAGGTACAGCGCCTAAAAAGCAGTGCAACCCTTTTGCTTTAAAACTAAAAATGGCTGTAAGAAATACTGCTCTTAAAAAAGCGATTTTAACAAGGAGCCTATACAGTTAGAATCTGTAAAGACTTTAGTAAACGTTATACGCCTGCTGTTTGAAAAGAGTGCTACGAATAGATTAATTTAAACTAGAATCCAACAGTCCTATTCTGTAATTAGGCTTGTGCAGAAAGAAAAATTTGTGATTTCTTGAGTCGTTTTAATTTGATAGCCTCTCGAAAAATTAGGCTTCCAATTCCATTAAAATTTTATACTGGTAGGTAGGTACTCCATTCGGAATCTTTTACAGCAACTAGTGGTACAATCACTTGTGGTGGTAGTAGTATAAAACAAACAAGTACCGTTGTCTGAATTGGCTAATAAATCGTAATTCAAAGCTAGTGGGTCAATAAAAATCGAATGGAGCCCAAGCTGGACTAACAAGAATAAATGCTAAAAAGAGGTAAGTAAATTTAATAGGCGTATTAAGAATGGAAAACCGACGAATAAGAGGTTCAATTTTTTGGATGATTGATGAAAAGTAAGAGAATTAATATTGGAGAATACAGCTACCTGTAGTTTTAACTTGATAACCTTGTCCGGGTTGCATAGCTCCTATTCCATTAAACCCCCACTCTGGCAGATAAGCAGTACCGAGATAGTCTTTAACAATAACTATAAAATTAGCTGTTACCAGAGGTTCAAACAGATCGTCAAGCAAGTAGGGTTCTAAATTGAGGTAGCCAATTAAGTTCCATCCGTTTACCAAACTTATAGGGTTTTCCTCGGGCTGCGAGTAGGTCCCAATCAGTGTAATCGAAGTTGATGCATTCATTTTAAGGTAATATCCTTGACCAATTTGTAGGTCTCCAATACCGTTAAAACCCCACTGAGGAAGGTATGCATTACCTAGGTAGTCTTTTGCTATGTCTAAGCCATCTACAATTGGGTTTAGTATGGCATCCATTGCGATATCTTCTGGAGTAATGTACGTGGATATTATACTCCAACCAGCGGGTATAGCAACAACTTGCTGCTCTTGTGTTGTGCTACTACACATAGGGTAAGGACAGTCTGAACTTTGCGTGCTTGTACTGTTGTCCGTGCAGTTTACAAGTGCATTTACCCATTCATCCTGATTGAGTTTGTAGGCGTACGAATCTGTGTACTCCCAAAGTAATCCAGTACCGTCAGAATTAACATCTCCAAAGGTTTCAATTAGTTGATTCTGCTCAAACAGTTCTATGGCATCGTCTCCGTTTTGACCGATAGCGGTATTGGCCAAAAGTACATGTTCAAAACTACCAAAGCAGTCGGCAAAATAAGAGGCCATTGCTTCTGGTGATCGAGCGAGTAAAATGTCGTCTCCTGCGTTTACAGAAATCGACTCGAACGTAAATTCTTGACCATCTGAACCACCACCATTGTTGGCAACTCCTATTCCAAAAATACTTAAATCGTTAATATCTTGGAGTGCCTTTAAATGCAGTGCTTTACCATCGGTACCAGCCGATGGAACATCCAAATCTAATACGCCTTGTAAACTGAGCGCATTAGTACTAAAAAACGGGTAGGTACAGCTAAAATCATCTGCTGTTGCATCAGGCGAATAGTTTAATGCAAGAGGATCCGTACAACCAAATGTTTCTTGCTCATCACAAATATTGTTTTGATTAACATCATTTAAACAGTTAGAAAAACAATCGAGGTAGTTTGGAGGATAAATACAGCTGCCGTCGTTAAGCGTTGCGTCTTGATCAAAGTTACAAGCAGTTTGATCTGAGCAACCAGGGGTTTGATTACAGGGGTCTATATAGGTATTGGTAACTGTGTTAATGCAATTAAAATAACTATCCCAAAGAAGAGCTACATATTCTGGATGATCTATAAATGGATTTCTATTGTTTTGAACGCCATAAATGTAACTGTTTCTATTTTGCTCAAATTCATCAACTGGATCTTGTAAATGCCACAACAACAAGGTTCTAATGTTTCCAATTTCAGGATTAGGATAGGTGTCAACCTCTTCGATAATTGTTAAATCTGGTTCACCTTCATCTCCTTCGTATCGGAGGTCCATGTAAAATAAAATACGTGCAATATCTCCTTTTACGTTATCGGCAGGCTCCCAAGTATAGCTGGTGTAATTACAATTTACTGCTTCGTTGTGTTGTTGTCCACCTTCATCAAAACTTTTGTTTCCTTTTGATGCGTTTACACTCATATCACAGGGCTTCAAATTATGAAGGTCTGAATAAGCAGGATTTGATCCAAAAACACCGTCTGAGCTAAAATCACCTAGCGATTTTGCCCAAACGTGTTCTCGGTTCCAAAAATCTGACTGCGAATTACTCGCAAAATCATCTTTTGAAATACTATTTTGTTTGTAAATTAAAACGACATTATTTGAATTACTTGGATCTTCATCTGAATTTTTTAGATGCAGTTTACAGGCATTATAAGAAACCGTATTGTGGTCTTTTATTAAATTGTGCAAAGAACTTCTAAGCAAAGCATTAGAATTCGTATTTACGTTCTGATAATAATTTTGAGCGATGATGCTACAAGGGATTACTAAAAGCAATAATAAACAGAATTTTTTCATTCAATCCAGGGGTTTAAAAATCGTTTATTTAAAGTGTCAAATAAGTGGGTGAAATTTACTTGATAAACTTCTCTACAGATCCATCACTGAATATTTTGAAAAGAAGAATACCTTGAGCCTCATTTGAGTTTACGCTCACTTCTTTCCCCAGTACATCTATTACTTTAACAAGGGTCTTTGGAGACGTATTCAATGCAGTATTAGAAGGAGTGTTTTGGATGGAAGAAACAACATTAATTTCATTTATTTGATACGAAGAAGCGCCTTGCGACCAAGCTGAAACCTTTACATCACGAATCTCGTTGGTATCCCAAACATAGAAAGATACTTCTTCAGAATCTGTTAAACCATCTTTAGACAATGTAGTAAGATCGTCTCCCCAAACGGTAAGAACAGTTACCGGACTGGTATAAACAGCCGAACCAACAAGCTTACCTGTTTGGTCATACGCAGCAATTTCTGCGCCTGCTGATGGGCGTAAATCCCAAGAAGAATCTTGGATCACAATAGTCATGTTATTATCTGTAGGTACTGCAGTTTCAAAACGACTTACACGATTTTCAATCACGTCTAACGAGGCAAATCTGTACGATTCTTCGTTTGATAAATATTGGATTACATCTTCAGTTAAAACCTTTATCTGATATCCTTCTCCAGCTTTCATATCGCCAATTCCGTTAAAATCCCATTCTGGCAAGTAAGCACTTCCTAAATAATCTTTGGCTATAATTAAGTTACCAGTACTATTAATCGTTGCAAAAACTGATTGAGCATTTGCAGGCTCAGTTCTTAAATAACCAATCATGTTCCAACCAGCAGTTATGGCTATTGGGTTGTTTTCTGGAACGGCGTAGCTTCCTAAAAGTTCAAGAGCAGTAGCCGAGGTTGTTTTTACTTGATATGCTTGACCTACTGTTAAATCTCCAATTCCATTGAAGTCCCATTCTGGAAGGTATGCACTACCTAAATAGTCTTTAGCAATAACTATATCTGCTACAATAGGTGCTAAAACAGAAATTACATTTGCATCTGCAGGAATGATGTAAGTCGAGAAAATAGACCATCCTAAAGGTATGTCTATCAATTGAGAAGTAGGATCTGAAGAGCTTGTTCCGCATATAGGATAAATACAGTCAGAAGTAGTTGTTGTTTCAGAACCATCCGTACAATTAATCGCACCATAAGTCCAAGCAGTGTCTACTTTATAAGCCCAAGAATCTAAATATTCCCAAGCCTGGTCTGTACCATCGGTAGTAAGATCTCCAAATATTTCAATAGAAACACCCATTTCAAACAACTCAATCGCATCGTCTCCATTTTGACCAATAGCAGAATTTGCAAGCATCACATGCTCAAAGCTCCCAAAACAATCTGCAAAATAAGAGGCCATTGCCTCTGGCGTTCTAGCTAAAAGAATGTTGTCTCCTGCGGATACAGCAATAGATTCAAACGTATATTCTTGACCGTCTGATCCACCACCATTATTAGCTACACCAACACCAAATATACTTAAGTCAGCAATGTCTTCTAAAGCGATAAAGTGGATTGCTTTCCCATCATTAGCAGGTAAACTTATATCTAATACACCTTGCAATGCTAGTGCATTTGTCAAATCACTTAAGTCGTAAAAACACGATTCGTCGTTTACGTTTGCTCCTGCATCAAAATTTAGAGCCAAACTATCTGTACAACCTATGTATTCGCAACACAACTCGCAAGCTGTGTTTGCATTTTCATTATAATTATCTGCACTCCAACTCATACAGCCTTCAATTACTGGCTCACAAGAACCGTCGTCTTCTGTTGCATTGGCATTAAAGTTATAAGCAGTTTCGTCTGTACAACCCAGTACACTAGACAACTCTAAATGAGTTCCTAAGTAAGCCCAGTCATTTTGATCAAATACAAGCCATTCGCTATCCTCTGCGTTTGTTCCTGCAGAAACGGTCCAATCTAAATTACCTGCTGTAACAGAAAACTTACGAACTAAAGTATGGTCTTTTGTAGCCTCTGTAACACCTGCTACATCCCACCCAGCTCCTGGGTCTCCGTTAAAGTCTCCAATAAAGTCTAATACTTGGTAATTGGAGTCTGTTCCAAAAACAAGTGCAAAACCATCGTCTCCGTTACTTAAATAAGAATAGGTTTGATCGGATT
>CAWVTK010000093.1:0-7503 GCA_963933205.1 uncultured Flavobacteriales bacterium | reverse complement strand
GTGAAATTTCTAACGATGTAGCCTCACCTGGTGTGTTGATTCTTAAGTTGTTGCGATCTACTACACTTGATGTGAGCCTTCCAATGTGGCGCTTAATGATGAAAAATGTTTACGCTCTTGGCGCATATCAAGTAAACGAAGAAGATTTTGATCTTCAGATTATGTACCAAGACGATGAGTCTGGTACGCCTTTGCCGTACATTCCAGAAGAAGGATTGAGTAGTTCTTTAATAATACAAATGTTGAATTTGGATAATTTAAACCAAAACAACGATCCGGGTCCGAATGGGGTTTTCGATTTCATATCAGATCTAACAATTAAGAAATCTAACGGACGGGTTTACCTACCGTCCATAGAGCCCTTTGGTTCCTATTTGCGAACCAAGTTTCAGCAAGCAGGAATAAGTCAGGAAATAACAGATTCGTACATCTTTGATGCCTTGTACGATTCGACCAAAACAGCAGCCTCTCAACTGGCAGAATTAAACAAGTTTTTATTAAAGGGACAGTATAAATCCTCTTCGGGAGCAGACATACCTTTAAATGCAATGTACATACCTCAAGGCTCTGTTAGTGTTACTATGGGAGGTGCTGCCTTAGAAGAAAACATTCATTATACGGTAGATTACAACCTGGGTAGGGTTAAAATTATTGACGAAGGAATTTTAAGTTCTGGACAACAAATAGATGTTAAATTAGAAAACAACTCGGGTTACTCTAGTACAACCAAACGCTACTTAGGCTTGCACGCCGATTATAAGTTTAATGAAGACTTTTTACTTAGCGCCACACTCTTAAATTTATCAGAGAATTCTCAAACCGTTAAAGTTAATATGGGAGATGAGCCTATATCCAATACAATTTGGGGTATAAACGGTTCTTACAAAACGGAATCTCAACTACTAACCACACTTTTAGATAAATTACCTTTAATAGAAACCAAAGAAAAATCTAACATCACTTTAACTGGAGAATTTGCGCAATTTATCCCAGGACATTCAAAAGCACTAAGTGTAGATGAGGAGGGAACAGCTTATATAGATGATTTTGAAAACAGCCAATCTCCCATAGATTTAAGAAATTCTACGGCATGGAATTTAGCGAGTACACCACAGGATCCGGCTTTGTTTCCCGAAGGTTTATTAAGCAACGACATTCGTTACGGTTACAACAGAGCTTTACTTTCTTGGTATTTCATTAATTCCGATTTCCAAAGAGAAACAGCCTATGCACCCAGCCACCTTACCGACGAAGACAGAGAGGATCCTTATGTGCGGGAAATTTCTATAAATGAAATTTTCCCAGACAAGGACATTCCAAATGGTCAGCCTTTAAGACTGAGAACCTTCGATTTGGCTTTTTATCCAGAAGAAAGAGGTCCTTATAATTACGATGTTGAAGGCGGTGATTTTTCTAACGGAATTGGTGAGGACGGAAGCTTATTAGCTCCAGAAACTCGTTGGGGTGGGGTTGTACGGAAAATAGACAACAATGATTTTGAAACTGCAAATATTGAGTTTTTAGAATTTTGGTTGATGGATCCATTTATCGAAAACCCCTCAGATCCGGGTGGAGATTTTTACATCAATTTAGGTAATGTATCCGAGGATATCCTAAAAGATTCTAGAAAGAGTTACGAAAACGGATTGCCAATTGATGGTGGAGACGATAATATTGACACCACTGCTTGGGGAAGAGTTCCTTCTGTACAAGCTTTGGTTACCGCTTTTAACAGTGGGGCAAGTGCACGAGAAAATCAGGATGTCGGTTTGGATGGTTTAGACGATGAGATGGAACGCAACTTTGTTCCATTCAACTCATTTGAAACCAGTTCTTATTTAGAACGTATTCGTGAAAGTTACGGCGAGGGTTCTGCTGCATATATTAATGCAGAGGAAGATCCTTCGGCAGATAATTATCATTTTTTTTATGGCTCTGATTACGATTCTCAAAAGAAAAGCATTCTGGATCGTTATAAAAAGTACAATGGTTTAGATGGAAACTCCCCAATGGATGATGCGGCTCAATCTTCGTATACTCAGCTGCCAAATGTGGAGGATATTAATAGTGACTATACCCTTAGTGAGTCTGAGTCTTATTATCAATACCGCATAAGCATGGATCCAGACTCCTTGCAGGAGGTAGGACAAAATTTTATAACCTCTATTATAGAAGATGCAGGACCCAACAACGATACTCGGTGGATTCAGTTTAAAGTTCCTATTCGAGATTTTGAAAATAAAATAGGAACAATACCCGATTTCAAGTCCATACGATTTATGCGTATGTTTATGAGAGGCTTTACATCTGCTACTGTATTGCGTTTTGCTACTTTAGATATGGTTCGTGGAGAGTGGCGCAAGTATTTAAACAGTTTGGCCTCGCCTAATGTGCCAGAAGGCGACAATACAGCTTTTGATATATCGGTAGTTAATTTAGAAGAAAACAGTCGGCGCGATCCGGTGAATTACGTCTTACCTCCAGGTATTAGTAGAGATCGTGTGCTAGGCTCCACAGCTACACAACAGCTTAACGAACAATCCATGAGCTTTAGGGTTTGCGATTTGCAAAACGGTGATGCGCGAGGTGCGTTTAAAAATGTAACCATGGACATGCGTTCCTACAAGAAAATTAAATTCTTTGTGCATGCCGAAGAAAAAAATCCGGAAAACACATTAAATGACAAAGATTTAAGCATGTTTATTCGGGTAGGAACCGATTATAGTTATAACTATTACGAATACGAAGTTCCTTTAGATGTTACCCAATGGGGTGCTTCGGCAAGAGATGAAATTTGGCCAGAAAACAACGAATTCGAAATTAGTTTCGATAAATTGAAAGAAGCAAAAGCTGCCAGAAACTCCGAAATTAGAAGTGGCAACGTAGCCGTAAGCTTTACCGAACCCTTTTCTTATTTAGATGGAACAAGACGTATTACCATTGTGGGGAATCCTAATCTAGGAAATGTACGTACAATTATGCTAGGAGTTCGAAATCCCTTAGTAGATCCAGCCTTTAATCCGGAAGACGATGGGCTAGACAAATGCGCAGAAATATGGATAAACGAATTGCGATTAACAGATTTTGATGAGCGTGGAGGATGGGCTGCAAAAGCGCAAATGAAAACTCGTTTGGCAGACATTGGAAGCTTTAGTTTGGGCGGTAATATTAGCTCGGTAGGTTTTGGTAGCCTAGAGCAAAGTGTAAACGAAAGGAATAAAGAAGAAACTCGACAATACAATTTTACCTCGAATATAGAATTAGGTAAGTTGTTTTCTGAAGAAGCCAATATTAAAATACCGCTTTATATAGGGATTTCAGAAACCGTATTAAAACCTCAGTTTAACCCGCTAGATCCAGATGTAGAACTCCAAGCTTCTATTGATGCAGAACAAACTCAAGGAGCCAAAGATACCCTCAGAAGCATTGTTGAAAATTACACACTTAGGCGCTCTATTAATTTAACCAACGTTCGAAAAGAAAGAGGTGGCGGAAAAAAACAAGCGGTTAAAAGTAAAGACAATAGTAGGGGTAGAAAAGGAAAATCTAAAGGAGGATCCAAAAACAAACTCTACGACATAGAAAACATAAGCTTAAGCTATTCGTATAATGAAGTGTTTAATAGAAATATTAACACCGAATTTAGTCTTTCACAAGATCATAATGGAGGTATAGGCTATAATTTTAACAACAGCCCCAAAAACTACAAACCATTCAGTAAAATTAAATTCTTAAAAAAATCTAAATACTTAAGATTAATAAAAGACTTTAATTTTTACTTAATGCCTAAAACCCTTTCTGCTCGAGCAGACTTTAATAAAAGTTACTCCGAAACCAAAATGAGGAATTTAGCCAGCCTAAACTCCTTAACTTCTATAACTCTTATTGAACCGGATACAATGTTCAATAAATTGTTTAACATTACTCAAAACTACAGTGTAAAGTTCGATTTAACCAGAAGCATTAAATTAAATTTCTCTACAAACTCCAGCTCTATAGTAGATGAACCCGAGGGTAAAATAGATACACAATCGGAAAGAGATGCGCTTCGCGATAGCATTATGAGTTTTGGAAGAACCACCGCCTACCGCCATCAATTTGACCTGCGTTATACTGTGCCCATAAATAAGTTTCCGCTAACAGATTGGGTAACCTTGTCTTTAAATTACGATGCTACCTACGATTGGAATGCTGGATCTAGAGCTACAGTAAATGACTCAATTAACTTAGGTAATGTAATACAAAACACGAATAATTATAAGATTAACACACAGTTAAATTTAAAATCGCTTTACAATAAGGTTCCTTATTTCAAAAAAGTTAATTCTTCCAAGAAAAAGAAGAACTCTCGAAACAAGAGAAACAATAAATTTATTGGTGGAAGTGCCGAAACAAACAAATCGGATAAGGAAGAAGAGGAAGAGGAAGAAGAGGAGCGTGAGTTTAGAGGATTTGAATACCTTACAAAAGCAATTTTATCGGTTCAAAACATAAACTTTAGTTACGATGAAGGCAACGGAACCATGCTTCCAGGTTTTAAACCTGGAGTAGGCCCCTTAGGCCTTAGTGATGTGCTAAACTCTAAATTAGCTCCTGGCTGGGGTTTTGTTTTTGGTCAACAATTGGATGCGGATGACTTAGTTCTTTTTTCCGAAAATGATTGGATTACGAACGATACCCTGCTTAACCAACAATACACCACAAAAAACACACAACGTTTAAATATTAGAGCGACTCTAGAGCCTGTAAAAAAACTTAGAATCAAACTAACAGCTCAACGAAATGCAACCACAAATACTTCTCAAACTTTTAGAAATACAGGTACCGTAGACGATATCAGATTTGAAAGTTTAAACAGAAACGAAACAGGTAGCTTTACCATGTCTTTCTTAGCGATTAATACCGCCTTTAGGAAAATGGAAATAAATTCCTCTAAAACCTTTGATGACTTTAGAGCCATACGCGCTCAAATTGCAAAGCGGGTAGCGGCTGATAAAGGACAGGTAAATTACGACGATATTGGCTATCCGATTGGCTACGGGCCCAATTCTCAAGAAGTTTTAATACCTGCTTTTATGGCAGCTTATTCGGGTACAAATGCCTCTAAACAAAATTTAGATAAATTCCCTAAAATCCCCTTGCCCAATTGGACGGTTAAATACGATGGCCTAACCGATGTAAAATGGATTAAAAAGTATTTTAAAAATGTGTCCATTTCTCATGGTTATAGCTCTACTTATTCTATCGGAGAATACAATACCAATCTTTCTTACGACAAATTAAATCCAGCAACAGGTACGCCAGAAAGTAATCCTGATAATTTTGATGCAAATAATAACTTCATAGCCGAGTATCAAATTCAAACTGTAAATATAAGTGAGCAATTTAGTCCGCTAATAAAGTTAGACTTAACAATGAACAACAGTTTAACTACTCGAATGGAATACACTAGAGAACGTCAGATTTCGTTGAGTTTAAACAATAACCAGGTGCAGGAGCAAGCAAGCCAAAGCTTTACGGTAGGCTTAGGTTATAGAATAGATGATTTTGAAATAAGCTTAAACACAGCTAATGGAACCAAAACATTCAAATCTAACCTAGATCTAAACCTGGACTTCTCTGTACGAAAATCCCAGTCTGCTATACGAAGTTTAGAAGAAAATACCCACCAAGGAGTTAGTGGTAGAACCGACATATCTATTAAGTCTACTGTAGATTATGCGCTGAGTGATAAGGTAAACATTCAATTGTTTTACGATAGAATGGTTGCCAAATACGAAGTAGCCACATCCTTTGATACTGCAAATAATAGCTTCGGTTTAAAATTAAGATTTACCTTTGGAGGTTAAGTAGATGTACGTGCCTTTTAGGCATAATTATTGTTACACATCTAAAAAAAACCTAACCCCCCCATTATGAAGAAATTATTATTTTGTTTTGTAGCTGTACTAGGATCTTATACTGCTTCTGCTCAGTTAACTGACGGTTCGATTGCGCCAGATTTTACAATTACTGACATCGATGGCAACTCTCACAACCTTTATGATATTCTTGACGAGGGAAAGCCTGTATTATTGGATTTATTTGCTACTTGGTGTGGTCCATGTTGGTCTTTTGCTGAGACGGGTGTGTTTGACGAGTTTGACGCTGCATATGGAGAAGAAGGAGTTAATTCTGTTTTTACTGTAGCGGTTGAAGCTGATGCATCTACTCCTGTATCGCAACTTACGGATGCAAGCCTCGGAGACTGGACTCAATTAATCAATTATACTTTGGCTAATGATGATAATATTGCATCGCCTTACGCTCTTGCGTACTACCCAACTATTTACCTGATTTGTCCTGACAAAACTGTTACAGAAATAGGCCAAGGACCAGATGATAGTAGTTACTGGACAGCGTTTACTTTGTACGAAAGGATTTCTAGCACCTGTGGTGTTGATATGTTGCCACCATTTGTAGTAGAAGGTTTAAACGCTAGTGTTGCCTCATACGACAATGATTTAGTAAGTTGTGGTAACGCTAAAATTGAACCTTTAGTTACCCTAAAAAACTTCGGAACCCAATCTATGTCTTCTTGTACTATCAATACTGTTATTAATGGATCTGTTGTAAGTTCTTACGATTGGACAGGTTCTTTAAGTTCTTCTGCTTCTACTCAAGTAAGCTTAAGCGAATTACCTGTAGGAACAACAGATGTCGAATTTACGGTTGTTATGGATGGTGATCAAAATTCTAATGACGATAATATCGAAGTTACTTTATCATCGGCTATGCAAACGTATGCTCAAATAAACATCGAAGTTTTAACAGATAATTACCCTGGTGAAACCACATGGGAAATAAGAAACGAAAACGGTTCAGTAGAAGCTCAAGGTTCATTTGCATCAGGCCCAGGTGATCAAGGTTCAGGTGGA
Organism: uncultured Flavobacteriales bacterium; assembly: GCA_963933205.1. Classification (GTDB taxonomy): domain Bacteria; phylum Bacteroidota; class Bacteroidia; order Flavobacteriales; family UBA7430; genus UBA6772. The sequence continues at coordinate 586 of CAWVTK010000093.1, read as the reverse complement.
AATGATGCTGAAACAACACACACTTTTAGTGCCTCTTTAGACTATGGTTGTTACACTTTCGTTGCCATGGATTCTTACGGCGATGGTCAACAAGGCTATGCGAATGATGGTGCTGGTACTAATGGATCAATTGTAGTTACTGACTATGCAGATTTAGAGATTTTAAGCATTTCATCTAATTGGGGATCTCAACAAGAAGTTGTCTTCGAAGTTGTTTACGAAGTTGGCGTGGAAGAAGTTCTTTCAAACAAACTATCCGTATTTCCAAACCCGGCATCTAATAATGCCGCTATAGAATTAAACTTAGTAGAGACCAATGATGTTGTTATTGAAGTTTTAAATACTTTAGGACAAAAAGTATTTACCTATGCCGCTTCAATGTCTTCAGGTTTAAATAAAATCGAATTACCAGCAGCTACTTTAAATGCTGGTTTGTATTATGTAAACATTACGATTGCTAACGAATTAATGACTGAAAAGTTAAACATCGTTAAATAGTTATTTACCACATACATTATAAATAAGGCTGTCCGTTAGGGCAGCCTTATTTTTGCATACCACTTTTCTTCATAAATCGTTTTCTTCA
>CAWVTK010000092.1:0-7599 GCA_963933205.1 uncultured Flavobacteriales bacterium | reverse complement strand
TGCCATTGGAGAACACGGTAACTTAAGCCCGAATGACGTAGAAAAAATTGTAGCACTTTCTTATTAAGTAAAACCTCAATTACTAAACTTTATTTAGCGATAAAATAACGGACAGCAAAAACGCTTATATTTTTTATTGGATTTTAGGCCTAGTATCCTTTTCACAAAATCGCTGACTGTATTCTTAGTTAACTAGTTTGGTAAAGCTGGAATAGTTATAATAGGAACCTTGTGTTTTGCATGAAAATTACGAATCACAAGCCTCTTTTTATCAGCAACTTAACGCTTGTTTTGGACCGTAGGTTAACATAACAACCGTTTATTGAATCAACTATTCAAGTATGGAGGTTATCCTAAAAAAAGAACGAATTCATATAAGGCATTAAATTTGTTTACATTTGATAAAATAAAAAATCCTCATCATGAAAAACACTTATATACTTCTTACTTTAATAAGTCTATTTGCGATCAATTTATCTGTTACAGCTCAAACAGCTGTTAACTTTACCGAAGAAGACTGCAATGGAAATTCCTATACTTTATTTGATGAACTCGACGCAGGTAAAATCATTGTTATAGCTTGGGTAATGCCTTGTGGTTCATGTCAATACTTCGGTTCAAGAGCATACGATGCAGTACAATCGTTTAACGAATCGCATCCGGGAATAATTGAATTTTACTTAACAGACGATTACGCAAACACAACTTGTTCTTCGGTATCTGATTGGGGAAATGCAAATGATATGGGAAACCACATAGCTTTTTCTTCAGAGGAAATAAGCATGAGTGATTATGGTGTAGATGGAATGCCTAAAGTAGTTGTATTAGGAGGGAATACGCATGAAGTACTGTACAACAAAAACAATGGTAATATATCAGAAGAGGGCGTTAAAGCGGCAATTAGCACGGCATTAACCCTATCTCTTCCAGAAACCTCAAACAAATTGAAAAGCTTAGCTATATTCCCGAACCCAAGTAAGGGATTAATTTCGGTAGAATTCTTTTTAGAAAACGATTCCAATTTAGAGCTGTATTCAATTTTGGGTGAAAAAATAAGTAGTATCGATCTTAGTCGTTTCGCAGCAAATAAGAAGGCAATAATTGATTTAGATCTCTCCAAATATGCAAAGGGAAACTACCTCATTAAATTAAACAGTTCAAATCGTAAAGAGTCCAAACTAATTCAACTAAAATAAGCATACAAGAACCTAGTAAAACTTAAATACATTTATAGGTTAAGTAGGCTCATGAGAAATTCTATAAGACAACAATCCTATTCTAATTTTACAGAATGATTTACGACATAGTTATTCTAACCGATTCGCGTTATGAAAGTCCAGAAAACACAGACTGGTACATAGATCAAGTTGTATCCGAAGACACTATATTATTAGAAGCTTTAGAGAAAAAAGGACTTCGTGTAATTCGCAAATCATGGGATGCAGCAGATTTTGATTGGACCTCTTGTAAATTTGCTATTTTTAGAACAACCTGGGATTATTTCGATAGGTATTCTGAGTTTTTTAGCTGGTTTGAAAAAACCCGCAAAATACTTCAGTTTATTAATGTGCCAGAGCTTATTTATTGGAATTTAGACAAGCACTATTTACTGGATCTTAAAAAAAAGCAGCTAAACATACCAGCCACTCTATTTATTGAAAAAGGAACTGTACAAAGCTTAAAAGAGTTGTTGGATAATACTGACTGGGAAACTGCTGTTATAAAGCCTGCAATAGGAGGCGCAGCAAGAGAAACTTTTAAAATATCAGCTGGAAATTACGCCGATCATGAATCTCATTTTAAAGAACTCATTTCAAAAGAGGCCATGTTGTTTCAAGAATTTCAGTATAAAATTGTTTCTCATGGAGAAATGAGTCTTATTATGATTGAAGGAAAATATTCGCATGCAGTACTCAAAAAAGCCAAAAGTGGCGATTTTAGAGTACAAGATGATTTTGGAGGATCGGTAGAGAAGTACCAACCGAACAAAGAGGAAATAGCATTTGCAGAAAAAGCAATTTCTGCTTGCCCTAGCCTACCAATTTACGCAAGAGTAGATGTTTTTTACGACAACACTACTAAGCTTGCCTTAGGCGAATTAGAGTTGATTGAGCCCGAGTTGTGGTTTAGAAATTGCCCGAGTGCAGCTAAAAAATTAGCCGATAGTGTGCTACGATTTATGCACGCTACAAAGTCGTAAACCTGTTTACTAAAAGGAAACACATAGTACGCTAAATTATAAAACCATAAATCGGTCTTTTTGTATCTTTACCAAATGAGAAAAAAAATAATGTTATTAGGCTCAGGTGAGCTAGGAAAAGAATTTGTGATTGCTTGCCAACGATTAGGTCAATACATAATTGCAGTAGATGCTTACCCCGATGCACCAGCAATGCAAGTAGCACATGAATATGAGGTAATAGATATGTTAGACGGTGAGGCGCTAGATAAAATTGTTGCCAAGCACCAACCCGACATAATAGTTCCAGAAATTGAAGCAATTCGCACCGAAAGATTATACGATTACGAAAAACAAGGTATTAAAATTGTACCGAGTGCCAAGGCTGCAAACTATACCATGAACCGAAAAGCGATTAGAGACTTGGCGGCTATTGAAGTGGGCGTTAAAACAGCTACTTATAGATACGCTACATCTTATGAAGAGTTAAAAACTGGCGTAGAAGTATGCGGCATGCCTTGTGTTGTAAAACCATTAATGTCTAGCTCTGGAAAAGGACAGTCTGTAATAAAGACTCAAGCAGACATTGAAAAAGCATGGAGGTATGCTCTTGAAGGATCTAGAGGAGATGTACTGGAAGTTATTGTAGAAGAGTTTGTAGATTTTGATTATGAAATCACACTACTTACATTAACACAGGAAAACGGACAAACCTTATTTTGCCCTCCAATAGGACACCGCCAGGAACGAGGCGACTACCAGGAAAGTTGGCAACCTATGCCAATGCAAGAAGCACGTTTAAAAGAAGCGCAAAAAATGGCCGCTGATGTAACGGCTGCACTTGGAGGATCTGGAATTTGGGGTGTGGAATTTTTTATTGGTAAAGATGGGGTTTACTTTTCGGAGCTGTCTCCCCGACCACACGATACGGGAATGGTAACCCTAGGAAATACTCAAAATTTATCCGAATTTGAACTGCATGCACGCGCAGTATTAAACATTCCTGTAAAAGAGATTACCTTGGAGAGAAATGGAGCAAGCGCCGTTGTTTTGGCAGAATCCACCGGATTAAAATACCCATCGTATACTGGATTAAGCGCTGCAGCTTCTTATCCAAATAGTGCTTTTATAATCTTTGGAAAACCGGCAACAAGACCCTACAGACGAATGGCCCTTGCACTCACTTTTGGAAAAGACCCAGTAGCAGAACTTGTTAAAAAAGCTCAGACTATTGCAAGACTTATAAAAGTAGAATAAAAAAGGAGCTCTTAAGGCTCTTTTTTTTGAAATAAAACAATAGATTTATACAAATATAAAAATATACTAAAATGAAAGAACAACAATTTTCAATTATTGAAACTTTTAAATTTTCCTGGAAAAAATTTAAAGAAAAAGCACTGTTTTTTATAGGAATAGGGCTGCTTTCTGCTGTTATAGGTAGTATTGGAGAAGTGCACAACTATACAGAAATAATGGGAAATCTAGAAACGTTCAATCGTTTTAATCTGGTAAGTTGCCTGGGGTTTCTTTTAAGTATTTACCTCAGTCTTGGAGTTTGGAAAATATCTGTAATGCATTTAAGAGGAGAAGATATTCAGTTAAACGACTTGTTTTCTGTAAGTTTAGAGCAGTACATAAATTATATAATCGCCTCAATTATTTGCATGGTTGCAGTGGTTTTGGGGCTTGTGTTGTTTCTCATTCCAGGTATTCATATTATCTGTAGGTTACTTATAATGCCAGGATACATTGTAGATAAAAACCAAAGTTTTGACGAAGCAATAAAATCCAGTTGGAACGATACTAAGGGACAGGCAATGCATTTATTTTTATGGCTACTCTTTTCCTGCTTAATCGTACTTGCAGGTATTTTAGCACTTGTAGTTGGCATGTTTATAGCGCTGCCATTAATATCTTTGGCTTTGGCCTATGTTTACATACAAATTTCTGGCAAGCAGCAGCAGTAACTTCAATTAATCACACACTTTGCGGTGCAAAGTGTGTGATTACTATTTCTTTAATTCTTTGTCAATAATGTCAATCATATTTTCAAACTCTTCTCGTTCGTAAAGACGTGTTAAAAAGATGATTTTTCCATTTTTATCAAAAACAATATTTCGGGTAACACCCTGTTTTGGCCCTGCAAAAAGCTCAAACAAAGTACCCTCTAAATCGGAAGCCATAGGGTACGTAACGGCCATTTTTTCTGCAAATTGTTTTACGATGTTCTCGTCCTCTTTTAAATCGATGCCCACTAATAAAAAATCATCCTCTTTAAATTTTTGCCATACTTCAGATTCTAGATGAGGCATTTCTTTACGACACACGCTGCACCATGAGGCCGTAAATTGAAAAACTACAACTTTACCCAGAAGCAATTGATTGTTTAGAGTATCTCCAGACAAAAGCACAAACTCAAAGTCTGGAACCTGGGCTCCCTCCTTAACAATATATCCACGCTCGTCCATTTGTTGGGCTGCTATTTGTACCGTTAGGCAAAATAATACACTTAAAAATAAATTTTTCATTTACACTATTTTAATGGGTAGTATAAAATACAGCCCTTGGTTTTAACTGTGTATAAGCACTGAGAAAAAGCAATAAAAAAAGCTACATAATATGTAGCTTTTTATTAATTACCTTCTTTTAGCAGGCTTTAAAATATCTAGAGGAAGCTTTAGTGGCTTGCCTGGCTTGCCCTCTTTATCTAACACCTTGTCTATTTGTGCAATTACACCAGAGATGCTCGCGATAACACCAGTACCAATACCAGCTTTAGGATGGTCCCAGGTAACTTGCATCCCTTTTTTAAGTTTTGATACGCTCGAAGCAGAAGGACGTTTTTGAGAAGTCTGTCCTTTAGGTTCCTTGTATTTATTTAATTTTAAGTCTTTGTTTTTTATTGGTCTTTGTTTCGATATAGACCAAACATCTGTAACAATTGTAATGTTTTTACCTTTTGAACTAACTTTAGTATTTTTTAAAAACGAAGAATTTGGAACAGCTTTTAACGCTAAGTTTACAGAAGCCTCTAAAGAGTTAGCTGTAAAGGATTGTTGCTTTAAAGCCAGTTCGTACTTCAAGTCGGTTTTGAAATCTTTGGTACTTACATTCTGGAGCGTACCTAAATCTTTAGTACAACTTACCACTAAGGAGATGAGGGCAAAACCTGCTATAATTTTTTTCATAGAATAAATTTAGAGTTCAAATTTACAAAAAGACCTGAGTTAGCCACCTAATTAATGCTAATATTGAAGGATGCATGCTTCATGGGTTTTCAACTGATAGCCTTCGCCCGGATTCATAGCACCAATTCCGTTGAAATCCCACTCGGGAATGATTGTGTTTCCTTGGTAATCTTTCACAATTTGAATTAAGTTTTGTGAAACCAATTCTTGAAAAACAAGATCTGCATTAATCGGTTCTGTTTGTAAATAGCCAATCATGTTCCAACCCTTTTGCAGGCTAATTGGAAACAACTGTGGCTTTAGATATTCTCCCTCGACTGTAAATTCTGAAGAAGAATTGGTTTTTATAAGATAAGCCTGTCCAGGTAATACATCGCCTATGGCATTAAAATCATATTCTACAATATACGAAGCTCCACTGTTGTTTTTTACCAGAACTAATTCATCTTGAATGGGTGCTAAAAATGAATCTATTGACATGTTAGGGGTAGAAATATAAGACGAAAATAAAGACCAGCCTTCTGGAATATTCAAAACCTGACTGTTTGTTGGTACTAGATTCACCATTGAATTTAGGGAGCTGAAACCATTGTTTTGAAAATAGTTTTGGTCTACTTGAAATGAACTATATTCCGCTGCCATGGGCCAAATAACACCATTAGAGGCATCCCATACTTGCCAAAGAAAGGCTTGATCAGATGGGAATCCCTCTCCCGACTCGTAATCGTAGCCATTGATGTAAATATTGGTATTTACCCCTAACCATTCTGTAAACCCAGCACAAATAAGTCCGTCCGGTCCTTCGTAAAACACACCAATCCAATCGCCTGAAGCAATCGAAGAGTTGTTTATCAAAATTGATGCGTCTGAACTAATAGCAACAGTATGGATGAATGCACTTGTTTGTGCAAAAACCCAATTTGGTTCTGGAAAAAGAATACACGAAGCATCGTCTACATTTGCCAAACTATAAAAGTTTAATGCATTTGGATTTGTGCATCCAAAAACATCTCCTGTTACCGTAAAGTTTACTGTAGCACAAATACTTTCCTCAAAAGATTGTTCTGTATAAAAACAGTATTCTATAGAATACGTACCTGGGTTTTCTTGGGCAAGTAAATGTGCGCTAAAATCGTCTACGTAAGAGCCTGCAGGAACCGTTACCTCATAAGAGCTTTGACTTACTGTAGGAGCATAGCACAAACCCCAACAAAACCAATTTAAAGGTGTTTGGGGGCTGCTAATATTTCTTTGCACATGAACAATTAAATCCTCGTTAGTATTGTTATGAACATTAATAGCTAGCTCTAATTCTTCTTCTAAAGGACCTGCTACATTGAGAGACTGAAAGCTTAAATCAATCAAATCTGAGCTTAAATTAAACAAACAAGTTCCATCATCTATCGTGTTTACTGAGCTGTAATTAAAAGCCGTAGAATTAGTACATCCATATTGAGGAGCATTTAATGCCATGGTTGTGTATACTACCTGATCTCCAGAAGTTGAGCCATTACTATTAGAAAAAAGAACGGAAGTATGCAAGTTTAAATTACCTTGAGGAACCTCAGGAGCTTTCCAGATAAAAAGCCAAGTGCTCATTCCTGATCCAGAAGTACCAAATTCAGTATGGGTTACATAATTTCCATTTCCCACCAACTGGGTATTCGTTGTTTCAGACAGCATCAAAGAGCCCACTTTTTCGCCTTGAGTATTTTCCATGCAAGCTTGAAAACCAAACTTACTGATGCCTGTTGCGGCAGCTGTTATAGATATGTAATAGGATTCTCCTAGCGTATAATCATCTCCATTTTGTAATTCTGAGGAAATTAAAACCTGAGGACTAAAATTGGAAGTAATGTTAGATGGGTTATGACAAGAGGTACAGTTGTTTTGATTGTCGGATACAGAACCACTGTATCCGGCGGGAGCACCAATGGAATTTGTATGAGAACTTGGCACACCTGTAAACATAAGGAGTACACAAGAAAAAAGCACTAAGTAGAGTATGTATTTATTCATTTAAACCTTTAAAAAACACTAATGCTTCAGACAATAAATATGCCATATTTTCTTTGTGTGTAAGTACAACACTATTTATGATTAGGGTAGTATAAAAACCTAAAGCTAAATAGCGGTTGTGCTTTAGTATAGACTAACATTAATGGTTTTAAATTGTTAAAAATCACACCTACTTAACTCGTGTGAACAGTGTTACTCTAGTGCGACTTAAAT
>CAWVTK010000091.1:0-7635 GCA_963933205.1 uncultured Flavobacteriales bacterium | reverse complement strand
TACGGGTTTAAACCCATCTCTAACATCAGGCAAAGCACGAGAAACAATCACAGACATCGAATAATCGATGTAAGCAGATTTCATTTCCTCTTCAATATTTATAGGTATAATCTTTTCTCCGTCAGCCATTTACTAAGCAATTATGATTTGTATTCTTTTCTATCTTTTAAGACACACGAATATAGGGTAAAATGATCTTAATTCCACCAAGCAAGTGTGGAAATAATTAACAATTTGTTCTGTTAATATGTTGAAAAAAGTACGTGTAATAGCTTAAATGTTGTTAAAAGGTATTTATCTTTGATATTGGATGAATTATGGATTTAAAATAGAAAGATTATGGACGATAATTTCTCACCAAGAGTTAAAGATGTAATTCAATTTAGTAAAGAAGAGGCTATACGTTTAGGTCATAATTATATCGGCACAGAGCATTTGTTGTTAGGAATTTTGAGGGAAGGTGAAGGCGTAGCTATAGAAATCTTAATGATTCTAGGGCTCGATATTAAGACTTTACGAAGAAAAGTGGAAGATTTATGCTCCAGCGAAACTTCGAGCACTCAAACTAGTAACGCTAACATTCCACTTACTAAACAGGCAGAAAAGGCATTAAAAACCACTTTTTTGGAAGCCAAGCTTTACAACAGTGAATTAATTGGAACTCCGCATTTACTCCTCTGTATTTTAAGAAATGAAGCTGACCCAATGACATTATTATTAGAGCAACTCAACGTTACTTACGATAATGTAAAAGCACAGTTTGAAGATATTTCTGAGGATACAGATCTTGATCAACCTTTTAGATTGGAGAATTTAGCTGATGATGATTCTGAGAGTTCTGATTTTGAAAGTAGAGGCTCAAGCGATTATAAATCAGAAAAAACAGTTAAGAAAGCAAAAAAATCAAAAACACCAGTACTCGATAATTTTGGTAGAGATTTAACAAAATTTGCTGAAGACGACAAATTGGATCCTGTTGTTGGTAGAGAGAAAGAAATTGAACGTGTTTCTCAGATATTATCGAGGCGTAAAAAGAACAACCCAATGCTTATTGGCGAACCTGGAGTTGGTAAGTCGGCAATTGCAGAAGGCTTGGCACTTCGCATTGTTCAGAAAAAAGTTTCTAGAGTTTTGTTTGACAAACGAATTGTTACTTTAGATCTGGCCTCTTTAGTCGCCGGTACAAAATACCGTGGTCAATTTGAAGAGCGGATGAAAGCGGTTTTAAATGAGTTAGAAAAAAACCCAAATATCATTCTTTTTATTGATGAAATCCACACTATTGTTGGTGCAGGTGGAGCTGCAGGAAGCTTAGATGCCTCCAACATGTTTAAGCCAGCTCTTGCTAGAGGAGAGCTTCAATGTATTGGAGCAACTACACTAGATGAATACAGACAGCATATTGAAAAGGATGGAGCCTTAGAGCGAAGATTTCAAAAAGTATTGGTAGAACCAACCACAGACGACGAGTCGCTTCAGATTTTAACAAACATTAAAGATCGTTACGAGGCACATCACAATGTAAGCTATACCGATGAGGCTTTAAAAGCTTGTGTTAGTTTAACAAGCAGATACATAAGCGACAGGCATTTACCCGACAAGGCTATTGATGCCTTAGACGAAGCAGGATCTAGAGTACACATAACAAACATTAAAGTGCCCGAAGCAATTATTTCTTTAGAAGCAAAACTTGCTGAAATAAGAATACAAAAAGTAGATGTAGTAAAGCAACAACGATACGAACAAGCAGCTCAGCTAAGAGATGTAGAAAAACAAACTGAAAACGAATTACTTGAAGCTCAAATATCCTGGGAAGAAGATGTAAAATCTAACCGCGAAACAGTTTCGGAACAAGATGTAGCAGAAGTAATTGCAATGATGACTGGAATTCCAGTTAATAGGATTGCAGAAAAAGAGAACGACAAACTGTCCTCTATGGCTAATCTGCTTAAAGAAAGCGTTGTTGGTCAAGATGAGGCAATTGGTAAAATTGTTTTAGCTATTCAGCGAAATAGAGTAGGTTTAAAAGACCCAAATAAACCCATCGGTTCTTTTATTTTTTTAGGACCAACGGGTGTTGGTAAGACACAATTAGCAAAAGAATTATCCAGAGTGCTTTTTGATAATGACACTTCCATGATCCGAATTGACATGAGTGAGTACATGGAAAAGTTTTCTATTTCCAGGCTAATTGGAGCTCCTCCGGGCTATGTTGGTTACGAAGAGGGCGGGCAACTAACCGAACGTGTTAGAAGAAAGCCTTACTCGGTCATTTTGTTAGATGAGATTGAAAAAGCGCATCCCGATGTTTTCAATTTACTTCTTCAAGCATTAGATGATGGGATGTTAACCGATAGTTTGGGTAGAAAAATTGATTTTAAAAACACCATTATTATTATGACTTCCAATATTGGAACTCGTAAATTAAAGGAGTTTGGTACCGGTGTAGGTTTTAGTACTTCTGCTAGAAAAAGTAGTTTTGATGAGCATACAAAGAGTGTAATCGAAGGTTCGTTGAAAAAAACGTTTGCTCCAGAATTTTTAAACCGTATTGACGATGTCGTATTATTTAATACGCTTACAAAAGAGGACATTCATAAAATTATTGATATTGAATTAAAAAAACTCTTTGTACGCATTAAAGACATTGGATTTACTCCTAAAATTACCGATTCTGCCAAAGATTTTATTGCAGAAAAAGGATTTGATACTGCTTATGGTGCTCGGCCTCTTAAAAGAGCCATTCAGAAATATGTAGAAGACGTGTTGGCTGAAGAAATAATTTCTAAAAACATTTCTGAAGGAGACAAACTCTTGGTTGATTTCGATAAAAAGAAAGAAATCATTAAAATTAAGATAACAAAACCACGTGCTAAAAAAGCAAAGAAAGTTTAGCCATTAAGTTTACGAAACAAAAAAAAGGAGCCAATTGGCTCCTTTTTTTTGTTCGTTACTAATTTAAGATTCTTTAGATATGAAGTTGTCCATTAACTCTTCACTTACTCCTGTAAAAGAGAAACCTCCATCGTGAAATAAATTTTGCATTGTAACCATTTTGGTTAAATCAGAGAACAATGATATTACATAATTCGCACAGTCTTCAGATGGTGCATTTCCAAGTGGAGACATCATGTCGGCGTACTTGTAAAAACCATCAAATCCTTTTACACCACTTCCTGCAGTTGTCATTGTTGGAGACTGAGAAATTGTGTTTACACGTACTTTCTTTTGTTTACCGAAATGGTAACCAAAACTACGAGCGATCGATTCTAAATAGGCTTTATTGTCTGCCATATCGTTGTAATCTGGAAACGTTCTTTGAGCAGCAATATAGGAAAGCGCTACAATAGATCCCCATTCATTCATGGCATCTAATTTCATTGCAGTTTGCATAACTCTATGAAACGACATCGCAGAAACATCCATTCCCTTCATCATGAAATCGTGACTTAAATCGGTGTAATGCTTGCCTTTTCGAACGTTTATAGACATTCCTATAGAGTGTAATACAAAGTCTATTTTACCTCCTAAAATCTCCTGAGACTTGATGAAAAGACTTTCTAAATCCTCCATAGAAGTAGCATCTGCAGGAATGACTTCTGCATTACATTTTTCAGCTAATTCTTTTATAGCTCCCATTCGCATAGCAATTGGAGCATTTGTAAGAACAAACTCTGCTCCTTGCCTCTTCGCTTCTTCCGCAACTTTCCATGCAATAGACTTAGGGTCTAGTGCTCCGAAAATAATACCTTTTTTACCTTTTAATAACATGCGACTTCTAGTTAAATTTTAACAAATATAATTGAAATTTGGATGTACTTAGTCATTTAGCATCAGTGCTTTTGCATTTTCTAATGCAGCTATACTAATTTTTTCACCACTTAGCATTTTAGCTAATTCATCAAGACGCTGTTCGTCAGCTAACAAACGGATGTTTGTTTGTGTTTTTCCAGCTACATCTAATTTTTCTACTTTATAGTGTGTGGTAGCTTTTGCTGCTACCTGTGGTAAATGACTGATGACTATAAGTTGTGTTTCTTTTGACATTTCGGTGAGAATTCTAGCTATTTTACTTGCAATTTCACCAGAAACTCCTGTGTCTATTTCATCTAAAACCAGGCAAGGAAGCGCTAAATGCCTTGCTAACAAAGCCTTAATTGCTAGCATTAATCTCGAAGATTCTCCGCCCGAAGCGACCTTAGACATTTCTTGAAGGCCTATGCCTTTGTTTGCAGAAAACAAAAAATTTACCTCGTCAATTCCCGATTCATGTAAAGTTGTTCTAGTATTTAAATCAACCTTGAATTGTCCATTCTTCATTCCTAAATCAACTAAGGTCGAAACAATAAATTTTTCTATTGTTTCGGTTACAGCTGCTCTATTTTTCGAAAGAACTTTTGCCTGCTTTAAAAGGTTTTCTTTTAAAGTTTTTATAGAATCTTCTAAATTCTTTAGCGTAGATTCAATTTGAGAATATTTAGATAAACGCGCTCCTATTGCATCAAATTTATCTAATAAATCTGTAAAACTGTGTGCTCTATGTTTTTGTTCTAATTGATTTATCAAGTTGAGTCTTTCACTACTTAATTCATAGTCAACATTACCACCATTAGCTTTAGCGAGAGATGATTCACTCTCTTTAGAAATATCTGCCAACTCTAGAGCAACACTATTGAGGCGTTCTGCTAAGTCTGAATAAGTAGAACTGTAAGCACTTATTTTAGTAAGGTCCTGAACTAAATCGGAAAGCTGATTGTTAACAGGATTACTACTGTGATTGGATTCTAAAACAAAATGAACTTTTTGTAATATTTGATTAATTTCTTCTTGGTTTTCTGCAAGTCTAATTTCGTCTTCCAGAATTTTCTTTTCACCTAAAACTAAATTAGCATCCTCTAGCTCTTGATGTAAAAAGGATAAATAATCCAATTGACTTTTAGACTCTTCTCCCTCATTTAAAAGAGAATACAACTCTTTTTCCAACGATTTAAGTTTGGCAAAGTCTGTATGGTATTTTTCTAATAAAAGTTTGTGTTTTGGCGAAGTTTTTTCGGCTAAACTATCGATTAATCTTAACTGAAAACTTGAGGTGTTTAATAAAACAGTTTGGTGTTGTGAGTGAATGTCTATTAAATGAGCAGTAAAAACTTTTAATAAGCTAGCATTAACAGGACTATCGTTTATAAAAGCTCTTGATTTGCCCGAGCTAGAAATCTCTCTTCGAATGAGTGTTTCTTTGGGCTCATAATCTAATTCGTTTGCATTAAAAAAGGATTCTAAGTCGTAATTTTCAATTGAAAACTCACCCTCTACAATACATTTTTTCTCTGAGCTTAAAATAGATTTTGAATCTACGCGGTGCCCCATTAGTAAATGTAAAGCTCCTAAAATAATAGATTTTCCAGAGCCTGTTTCTCCAGTAAGCACGCTAAATCCATCATTAAAATCAATTTCTAAAGAATCGATAATAGCGTAATTTTTTATGGAAAGATGTGCGAGCATAATTACTTGCCTTTTTCTTTAAGCATGGCTTCCCATTTTGAGGTGTTTGCTGGATCTACTTGCTTTAGCATTTCTACCAACTCATTCTTACTGGTGCTAAAACCGTCGGAATAAATTTTTGTAATCTCCAATGCTTTGGCATCAAAAAAGGCTTTTATTAGATACGAATTTTGCTTTTTATCTGCGCTACTTTTTACATTATACAATGCAGCTGTTATTTGATCTCTTGCTGCATCAGCCTGGTCGCCTAAAACATCTAAACCATCTATATGATAACTGTACATTGCGTTACGCAAAGGTTTAAAGTCATTGTGAAGTAGGTTTTCTACCAGCCAATATCTATTAAAAGTTCCTTCGTAGGGTTTCCAACCAATCGCTTTGTTATCAGATTGTGCATTATTAACTACCTTGTTTGCTTTTAAAAAAGCCTCTTCTCCATTAAGTGCAGAAAAGGAGTCGTTATCCATTCCAATAATTACATATGCATAATAGGCCAAGGTAGATATTAAATTAGAGGTATGGTTGTGTTCGTTAAATTCTAAGGTTTGGTTTTCAACATATTCGAAACTAAAATCTGTGTCTACAATGTTTAAAATTGGAGAGTTATAAGAGGCTCTATAAATTGGCCGTGTAGATTTTATGGTGATGGAACCTTTATAGCCATTAGCTCCTACTTGATCTGTTAAATTGATGATGATATTGGCTTCTATTCTTTCTTCGTTAGAATAAATATCCGTGGTCCATCTATTTGTATTCATAAATTCGAGAATGGCGGTTCGCATAGAGATAAACTTCTGTCTGTTTGCACCTTTAATCTTCTGAGAATTTACTTGAATTCTACAATTCAATTCTTGAGCATTTAATTGTAAGCTAAACAAAAATATAAATACAGCTGTGTAAAATTTACGCATCGATTTCCGTTAAGATTGTGTTTACTATGTCTTGAGCAACTTCTTGCTTAGATTTTAACTCAAAGCTAAGCTTTTTATTGTCTTTAGTAAGTATCGTAATCTTATTTGTATCTCCCTGGAAGCCTGCTCCTTTATCTTGTAAGGAGTTGAGAACAATCATGTTTAAATTTTTCCTTTTTAATTTTGAATCAGCATTATCGAGTTCGTTATGAGTTTCCAATGCAAAGCCAACTAAAAACTGATTCTTTCTATTCTCCCCCATTTCAGCTAAAATATCTTTAGTTCTGGTAAGTTCAATAAGAGGCGTTCCTTCTTCCTTTTTAATTTTTCTGTCGCTTACGATTTTTGGAGTGTAATCTGCAACAGCAGCAGCTGCAATTGCAATAGAGCAATCCTCAAAACTATGCATAGCTGCTGCGTGCATCTCTTTAGCAGACTCTACATTTAGTACGGAAATATTTGGGTGTGATACTGCTATATTTGAAGGCCCAAGTACTAAAGTTACCTTAGCTCCTTTGTTGGCAAAATTCATGGCTAAAGCTACACCCATTTTACCTGAAGATCTGTTTCCTATAAACCTAACTGGATCTATAGCTTCGTAGGTTGGACCTGCCGTTATTAGAATAGTATGCGCTTTTAAAGGTAATTTTTCACTCAAATCATCCAATACAAAATTGAATATATTTTCTGGCTCAGCCATTCTACCTTGACCTACCAATCCACTGGCTAACTCGCCACTTTCTGGCAAAATCACAATATTCCCAAAGCGCGCTAATTTGTCTAAATTATTAGACGTACTCGGGTGTTTATACATGTCTAAATCCATTGCAGGAGCAAAATAAACAGGACATTTAGCTGACAAATAAGTTGCCATAAGTAAATTATCGCAGGTGCCATTACTCATTTTACTCAAGGTATTTGCTGTTGCTGGTGCTATTATAAAAACATCAGCCCAAAGCCCTAGGGTAACATGGTCGTTCCAACGCGGGTTTTCTTCGTCGGTTGTAAATTCCGAGAAAACTTCGTTTTTGGATAGAGTAGAAAGTGTAAGTGGGGTAATGAAATTTTTTGAAGCGGGAGTTTGAATGCATTTTACATTCGCTCCTGCTTTAATAAATTCTCTAACTAAATGGGCAGATTTATAAGCGGCAATACCACCTGTTATCCCTATAAGGATATTTTTTCTGCTTAGCATGTCATTGATTATGCTTCTTTTTTACCT
>CAWVTK010000090.1:0-7692 GCA_963933205.1 uncultured Flavobacteriales bacterium | reverse complement strand
TCTCCAAAGCTCAGCTGTTTTTCTTTTTTGTGTATCTTTCTCTCGTTTTTGAAATTCTATTACCTCAATTTTCGAAATTGTTTACCCCAGATATATTCGACGTTGTAGTATACGCTTTGGGAACTCTAACGTATCATATATTTAGTTTAAAGAAATGAATTTAGATCAAATAATTAAGCTTAGACGAAACGTCAAACCTTCGTTTTTTACCGGAGAAGTTATTCCTGACTCTGAGGTTTTAGAACTGCTGATTTCTGCTAATTGGGCTCCAACTCATGCTTATACAGAACCTTGGCGTTTTGTAGTCTTTTCAGGAAACGCTCTGAATGACTTCGCGAAATTTCAATCTACCTTGTATAAAGATTCTACCCCCGAGCATGCGTTTAAAGAGTTAAAGTATCAGAAATTAAAAAGTAATCCTTTATTAGCATCTCATATTATTGCAGTAGTTGTTCATTTAACCGAAAAGAGTACGATACCTATACTCGAAGAAATTGTTGCTACTTCTTGTTCAGTACAAAATATTTTACTCGCAGCAGCTTCTAATAAAATTGCTGTACATTGGACTTCTGGTGGCATGACTTACACTCCCGAAATGAAAAGTTTTTTAGGTTTTGAACCTAATGATTTAGTACTTGGCTTCTTGTATTTAGGCAAAGCCCCCGAAAAGATAAATAAAGAGGGTAAGAGATTATCTTCGATTTCGAATAAAGTAACATGGAATAAATGAAGGTGCTAATTACCGGTGCCACAGGATTTGTAGGCGGCCATTTTTTACGGTATTTTTCTTCTTTGTACGGAAAGCAAAATGTTCATGGTACTGGAAGAAATAAAGAACAGCTTGAGGTTTTAAAGGCAGAAGGGTTTACACTACTATGCGGTGATTTACTAGACATCAACTTTGTTTCAACCCAATTGGCTAGCTACGATGTATACGTGCACTGTGCCGCTAAATCTTCTATATGGGGAACTTACAACTCTTTTTACTTAGCAAATGTACTTGCCACTAAAAATCTTCTTGCCTGTGTTCCTTCCGGGAGTCAATTTATATATCTATCGAGTGCTAATATGTATTTTACATACAGCAATAGAACTTTAATTTGCGAGGACGACGAACTTTGCTTAACAAGTTTTTACGCTAAGACCAAACGCGAGGCAGAGCTTTTAGTGCTTAATACAGCCAAGATAAACCCTACCATTTTGAGGGCCAGAGCAATTGTAGGAATTGGTGATACTGTTGTGTTTCCTCGAGTAATTCGAGCATACAACGAAGGGCGTTTACGCATTATTGGCTCTGGAGACAATAAGATTGATTTTACATCAATTAACAACCTATGTCTTGCCGTTCATCTTAGTATTAAAAATAGAGTAGTAGCCTCAGGGCAGGTTTACAATATTAGTAATGGAGACACAATTGTTTTGTGGGACGAAATTAAAAACATTTTAACAAAACTAGGGTATACTGCAGAATTAAAAACAGTGCCTTACTCATTAGCTTATTTGGTAGCTAGATTTAAAGAGTTAAAAACAAATTTAGAAGACAATGAACCCGCAATGACCTGCTACGGCGTAGCGGTATTAAATTACTCTATGAGTTTAGACAGCAGTAAAGCTTTTAGAGAGTTAGGTTATGTGCCTGCAGAAAACTCTCTTAAAACTCTTTCAGATTTTGTTTTATGGTTTAAGAATGAATCTTTACAAACCCATAATTAATAGAATTCCTTAGATATCGGAATTAAATAAAAAAACATAAACTCATAATACCTGCAAACATTATAAATTTATGCAGTAGGGCTATGCGGCTGTAGTCTTCTGTTTTATCGGCTTTATAAATCCAAATATTTACCATAAATAAGGGTGCTACAACAAAAAAGGCAGCATACAACATAGGGTAAATTTGACTGTTAAATTTGTAAACAGATACTGTAATTACCATAGATGCTAATACAATACTTAACCACTTAACAAATTCTTTGGTTTTTGTTATACCCCATTCTGTGGCTAATGTTTTAATGTCAAAAGTCTTATCGCCTAAACATCCCTTTAGGTCTTTTATTACCTCGTGCATTAAACTGCATATAAAAGCAAACAGGGCATAAATACAGAGCAGTACAATTAGTTGTTTACTTTCTTTTTGATAGAGTTTAGGGGCAATTTCAAAAATAGCTATAGATAAGATGAAAACAGCAGAAAGTTTGGCAATAATAAAATTCCCTACAAACAACTTCCGCTTTAGTTTTAAGCTGTATAACCAGAGTAAGTAAGCCGATGTAACTAAAATGACACCCAATATAATATAGCCCACTTTGAAGGCAATAACAAACCCTAATACAACACCTGTAAAGGTTAATAAGGCATGTAAAATCAGAGCTTTTCTTCGTTTAATTTTTCGCCCGATTAAAACATTCCTATTTACGGCATCTACTCTAATATCGAAATAATCGTTAATTACATAGCCGCCCCCTGCTATAAGTAAAATACTTAAAACCAGTAGGGCAAACTCTACATCACCTAAAACAGCAGCTGTACCGTAAGTTGGAATAAGTAGGGCGTAGCGAATTAGGTACTGTATAAGCGCCATGGCAATTAGGTTCTGAAATCGAACAAGCTTAAGGTAAATCATGTTAATGTATACTGTAAGTTAGAGTTTTGATTAATCCTTTTAAGTATTAGGTTTGTAACACACCTACATTATAAGGCTCTTTAATGGGCGCATTATTTGCCATTTCTATGCCCATAGAAATTACCTTACGTGTTTCTAGCGGATCTATAATGCTGTCTACCCACAAACGAGATGCTGCATAGTAAGGGCTCATTTGTTTGTCGTACCTCTCTGTAATTGTTTTTAAAAGTTCGGCTTCTCTTTCTGGTGTAATTTCTTCTCCTTTAGATTTTAAACTAGCTTTTTCAATTTGAAGTAAAACTTTAGCAGCTTGAGTTCCTCCCATAACGGCTATTTGAGCTGTAGGCCAAGCAACTATTAATCTTGGGTCGTACGCTTTTCCACACATAGCATAGTTACCTGCTCCAAAGGAATTTCCTGTAATAATTGTAAATTTGGGCACAACAGAGTTTGCCATAGCATTTACTAATTTAGCTCCGTCTTTTATTATACCTCCATGTTCTGAGCGCGATCCAACCATAAAGCCGGTTACATCTTGTAAAAAAACTAGGGGTATCTTTTTTTGATTGCAATTCATAATAAATCGAGCAGCCTTATCAGCAGAATCTGAGTAGATTACTCCTCCAAATTGCATTTCTCCTGTTTTAGATTTTACAACAAGTCTTTCGTTTGCAACAATCCCTACAGCCCAACCTTCTACACGCGCCAGTCCACAAATAATACTTTGTCCATAACCAGCCTTGTATTCATCAAATTCAGATTTGTCTACCAAACGAGTAATGAGGTCTCGAACTTTATAAGGTTTGTCTCTTTTTTCTGGGAGTATTCCGTATATTTCTTCCGGATTTTCTTTCGGTTCTTCAGCTTCAGTTCTGTTAAAACCTGCAACCTCTCCATCTCCCAGTTTCCCCATTATGTTCCGAATCCTGTTCAAACAATCCTTATCGTCTTTTGCCTTATA
Organism: uncultured Flavobacteriales bacterium; assembly: GCA_963933205.1. Classification (GTDB taxonomy): domain Bacteria; phylum Bacteroidota; class Bacteroidia; order Flavobacteriales; family UBA7430; genus UBA6772. Next base: position 4,108 of record CAWVTK010000090.1, on the reverse strand, counting down.
ATCGGTAACTCCAGATATATCACAATGTGTAGTTGCGCCTCCAAGAGTTTCATTGTCAATATTTTCTCCAATGGCTGCTTTAACCAAATAAGATCCTGCTAGAAAAATAGATCCTGTTTTATCTACAATTAAAGAATCGTCACTCATAATAGGTAGGTAGGCTCCTCCTGCTACACAAGATCCCATTACTGCTGATATTTGGGTAATACCCATGGATGACATTCGTGCATTGTTTCTGAATATACGTCCAAAATGTTCCTTGTCCGGAAAAATTTCATCCTGTAGGGGTAAGAAAACGCCTGCGCTGTCTACTAAGTAGATAATAGGCAACTTGTTTTCCATTGCAATTTCTTGGGCTCTTAAATTCTTTTTTGCAGTAATAGGAAACCAGGCACCTGCTTTAACAGTGGCATCGTTTGCAACAATAATACATTGCTTTTTTGATACGTATCCAATTCCCATAACAACGCCTGCCGCAGGACAACCTCCGTACTCTTGGTACATATCGTTTGCAACAAAAGCGCCTATTTCTAAAAACGTTGATTTAGGATCTATTATGTATTCTATTCTCTCTCTTGCAGTTAGCTTTCCCTTACTGTGTTCTTTTTCAATTTTCTTTTTACCTCCTCCAAGACTTATAATAGAAAGTCGTCTCTTCATCTCAGCAATCTTTAATTTGATTGCATCCTCATTTTTGTTAAATTCAATATTCATTCTATAAAATTTAGAATTGTAAATATAAGCGTTCCTAGCGGAGTAATTATCTATCGTTTGATTTATTCAATACTGCAACTCTGTGTTGTTGTACACTTTTATTTGATAACCTCTTCCTGGCATTAAATCACCTAAACCATTAAAGTTCCATTCTGGGAGTAATGCGTTACCAATGTAATCTTTAATAATAGCAACATTTTCACTTTCCACTAAATTAGAAAAAGTTTCGTCAGAATTACTAACTTCTGTTTTTAGATAACCTACTAAATTCCAGCCTTCATTTAAGCTTATTGGGTTTTGGTCTGCACTAATTAATTCTCCTTGTACGGAGAGGGTTGCTGCGTTTTGCATTTTAATTAAGTAGGCTTGTCCTATCGTTAAATCTCCTATGCCATTAAAGTCCCAATCGGGTAAGTATGCGTTTCCTTCGTTGTTTTTAGCTATAACAAGCTCATTTAAAACAGGTGCTATAAATTCAGTAAAGTTTTGGTTTTCGGGATTTATATAGGTAGATATTATGGACCAACCCTCTGTGCATTCTATTTCTTGTTGTTCATCAGCTGTTACTACCTCACATAATATGTTTGTAGTGTAAATTGATGCAGTTAAAGGAGTTTCCAAGAGAATAGGGCAGTAGCAGTTGTTCTCAATTAGATGTTCTTGCAACCATGAAAGTGCCATAATCCCAACTTCGCCATCTCCTCCTGAAGGGCCATTTGCTACATTGTGTCCTGCGCCAGAAATTTCGAATAATAATTTTGGTGTACTCTCCGGGGTTAACTCATAGTGCTCGTTTGCATGAAATGCAGGAGCAGCAATTAGATCTAATTGGCCACTTAATATTAAAACAGGTATGTTATGATCAAGTTGCGAGTCAGTTAAAAAGAGCGGGTCTAGCCATGGGCAAAGTGCTATAATAGCTTTTAATGAGGGATCAAGTGTCGCAGCAATTTGTGCGCCACCTCCACCCATGGACCATCCACCTACAGCTACTTTATTTGTATTTAGTTTCCCGTTTAAGGGAGAGTTTACTCTCGTATTTTCTTCTTTTAGACTTAGTACGCCATCTAATAATGCAGAGGCTCTTGTTGCCGGATAATCAAATATACTATTGGTTCCAACCGTCATGGTAACAATTCCATGAGAAGCAAAAAAGGGTCCCCACTCTGAAATAGAGGTTTCATAACTTAGATATCCAGGTACAATGATAATACTGGCATGCTTTTCACCTATTGAATTAGGGTAATAAATGGTGCAACCATAATAGTCTGGCCCATTACGTACACCATCAGATTCTGTCATTGACGCTACGGTATACTCACCTGGATTTGTTATAGAAGAGCTCTCTATATTGCATTGTGCGTATGATTTCACACTAAAAAGAATAAGTAGTATAGAAGGGATTATGAGTTTCATTTTTCGGGATATTTTGATTTTTTTACTGCAAATTTAATGCCCGATAATTCACTAAAATTTAAGATCATTCCAAAAATAGTTTAATCACATTTAGGTCTTTTAAACTCAAAACTTAAAAAATAGAGCCAATAGAAATGTTTCAGAATGTATATATTACCTTATGTATTCGGTATATTTGCGCGTTAAATATTTGTAGATGCAAGCTAAAGATCAAAAGACTCCAGCTCCAATAAAAGAGGAAATAGATGAATGTATTCGAGTACTCCAAAAGTTAGTTGAAAACACAAATTATTTATTTGAGGTAAACGAAGAGGATCGTATTGCTTTATTGAAAGCCGCAGGTTTATTGTCTAGGCCGAATAAGGAGGAGCAAAACAAACGAAGGAAAGATGCCAAAAAGGCAACTAAGCGTAAAATGATAGAGCGCGATAAGCATGCGCGTAAAGAAACTGGAATTCGTTCTGCAAGAGAAGCAAGTGTTTTTGTAGCACCCAAACTATTGGCCTTTTCAAATAAATTCGTAGAACCGGAACGGGAGCTCGAATCGCCACGTAATTGTTATGTGTGCAAAACTTTGTTTACTAAATTACATCATTTTTACGATTCTATGTGCCCAGATTGTGGTGCTTATAATTATGCCAAACGCTTTCAAACAGCAGATTTAACCAATCAAGTTGCAATTGTTACTGGATCTCGTTTAAAAATTGGATACCATATAACTTTAATCTTGCTAAGGGCTGGCGCCACAGTTGTAGCTACAACTCGTTTTCCAGTTGACTCTTCCTTACGTTTTTCTAAGGAAGAAGATTTTAATGTTTGGGGACATCGTTTAAAAATACACGGTTTGGATTTAAGACATATCCCTAGCGTAGAGATTTTTTGTAATTTTATCGAAAAACAATACAATCGTTTAGATATATTGATAAATAATGCAGCACAAACTGTGCGAAGACCTGCTGGTTTTTACCGACACTTACTAGCTAATGAGGAAGCTACTATTGACCAATTACCCTTGTTTGCTCAACAGCTTTTAAAGGATCATGATTTTTGTGTAAATGAATTGCACGCGCTAAGCAATGTTTCTTCAGAATCAGAAAACAATACATTGCCTGTTGCTTGGCATGGACCAGAACCAGGTATTGGTATTAGTGCTTCTGCTCAATTGTCTCAAATACCGTACAGTTTCGATAAGTCACTAAAACCGGCAGAAGTTTTTCCGGAGGGAGATTTAGATGCAGATTTACAGCAAGTTGACCTACGTAAAACCAACAGTTGGAGACTGAGGTTGGGTGAAATTGAAACCACTGAAATGATAGAAGTACAACTGGTTAATTCTGTGGCTCCTTTTGTTTTATGTAACAGATTGTCTTTGCTAATGCGTAAAGAGAATACAGGAATGAAGCACATTATAAATGTATCTGCTATGGAAGGTAAATTTCATAGGTTTAAAAAAGAAGACCGACATCCGCATACAAATATGGCTAAAGCTGCATTAAATATGCTTACACATACATCTGCGGCAAGTTTTGCCAAGTACGGTATTTTTATGAATGCAGTGGACACGGGCTGGGTTACTGATGAAGATCCGGTAATACTGTCTGAGAAGAAAGTTGAAGAACACGATTTTCAACCACCTCTTGATATTGTAGACGGTGCGGCAAGAGTTCTTGATCCTTTAATTGATGGACTTAATACCGGGAAACATTGGTGTGGGAAGTTCTTAAAAGATTACCAACCTATTGATTGGTAAGCTCTATTTTATTTTAGTAATGTCTTAGATAAACTGCTTTAGTTCTTCGTTAAGCTTATAAATAGGTAGGCCAACAACATTATAATAAGAACCTTCAATTTTTGTGATTCCTATTGCACCAATCCATTCTTGAATTCCGTAAGATCCAGCTTTGTCGAAAGGTTGATAATTTTCTATATAGTAGTCAATTTCTGAAGTAGTTAGCTTTTTAAAGTACACTTTTGTGCT
>CAWVTK010000089.1:0-7854 GCA_963933205.1 uncultured Flavobacteriales bacterium | reverse complement strand
GATTTAACATCATCCTACTTTAAAATATTTAATACAATGCATTTATAAATATTGATCAACTCAAAACTTATGATTTGCAAAACAACCTGATACAACGGGAGGTTAATTATTAGCGCTCTTTGATTTAAAGACCATATTTTTTAGTCTCTTTAAACATCTGTGCTTTTGAACCTTTACACTCTCTGCAGATTTATAATTCAAATTTACAGCTATTTCTTTTAAACTTAAATTATCTATATAAAAACTCTCTAGAATAGATTTACAGGGTGTTTTCATTGTTTTGATCTCCTCAATAACATGTTTATATCGGGCGTCTAATTCATTGTTTTGATCGTATTTATTTGTTTGTTGATAATAATACTCTTCTCGAACTCCTTTATTGTAAGATACTTTTTGATTATTTCGAATAAGTTGTTTTCCTATACTAAATATAAAAGTCTTTACACTAGATGTAATTTCGGTAATTTTCTTGTTTTGAATCTTGGTCACAAGAATAATCATGGCCTCCTGAAATAAATCTTTGGAGTCAGCATCAGAAATAGTGTAGTTTACTTGAACCCATGTAATAAATGGGTTTCTGTTTTCGTGATACAATTCTTCGATAACATTATTATCGTTTTTATAAATGGCTTCAATAAGTTGTTTATTAATCATTGGGATGAGATTCAATTCATAAATATCTAAAAAATTAACTTATTTACAAAATATTATATTAAGTTTAGTTTAGTACATTTGCATATAGCTAAAACGCAGTACTATACAAATATACATATCTAGTGAAATACCTACTTGATTCCATAAACAGCCCAAAAGATTTAAAAAATCTTAAAGTAGCAGAGCTTCTTCAAATCTCATCAGAACTGCGTCAGTTTATTGTTGACCAGGTTTCGAGTAATGGCGGTCATTTTGGTGCGAGTTTAGGAGTTGTTGAGCTCACAGTTGCCCTGCATTATGTTTTTAATACTCCCGAAGATCAGCTCGTATGGGATGTGGGGCATCAAGCATACGGACACAAAATTCTTACGGGTAGAAAGGATGTTTTTCATACAAACAGAAAATACAAAGGAATTAGTGGCTTCCCTAAAAGAGACGAAAGTAAATACGATACTTTTGGTGTTGGGCACTCTTCTACCTCTATTGGAGCAGCACTCGGGATGTCGGTAGCCTCAAAACTTAAAGGAGAAACAAGTAAACAACACATTGCAGTAATTGGCGATGGAGCACTTACCGGTGGACAAGCTTTTGAAGCGCTTAACCACGCAGGTACAGAAAACTCTAATATGCTTGTTATTTTGAACGACAACTGCATGTCTATAGATCCAAATGTAGGCGCATTAAAGGAGTACTTAACAGATATTACTACCTCACACACCTATAATAAATTTAAAGACGACGTTTGGGATTTACTTGGTAAGATTAGCAAGTTTGGTCCAAATGCACAAGCACTGGTTAAGAAAGTAGAAAATGCTGTAAAATCGTCTATGCTAGAGCAAAGCAATTACTTTGAATCTTTAAATTTTAGATATTTCGGCCCTGTAGATGGACACGATGTGGAACACATGGTGAAAATTTTAGAAGATTTGAAAGACATACCTGGTCCAAAAATATTGCATTGTATTACTACAAAAGGAAAAGGATACAAGCCAGCTGAAGATGGAGACACTACTAAATGGCATGCTCCAGGGCTCTTTAATAAAGACACGGGAGAAATATTTAGTATTGCGAAAACAAGGGCAGAAGCACCAAAATACCAAGATGTTTTTGGCCATACCCTAATTGAGCTCGCTAAAGAAAATGCGAAAATTGTTGGAGTTACTCCTGCAATGCCAACTGGTTGCTCACTTAAATACATGATGCAAGAAATGCCTGACAGAACATTTGATGTTGGTATTGCCGAGCAGCATGCGGTTACCTTTTCTGCAGGAATGGCTACACAAGGACTCGTTCCTTTCTGTAATATTTACTCCACTTTTATGCAAAGAGCTTTTGACCAGGTGGTGCACGATGTGGCCATTCAAAAACTTCATGTTGTATTCTGTTTAGATCGAGCAGGCTTAGTTGGCGATGATGGCCCAACACACCATGGATCATTTGATATTGCTTATTTTAGATGTATTCCGAACATGATAATTTCTGCTCCGATGAATGAAGAAGAGCTCAGAAATTTAATGTTTACAGCTCAAGAAAAAGACCATGGTCCCTTTTCTATTCGATACCCTAGAGGTAAAGGTGTGATGCCTGTATGGAAAACTCCTTTTAAATCTATAGAAATAGGAACTGGGCGTAAATTAAGGTCTGGTAAAGATATCGCCATTTTAAGTTTTGGTCATGTTGGGAACTACGCAACAGAACTTTGCAACGATTACGATAAGGAAGGTTTCCATATTGCACATTACGATTTAAGGTTTGCAAAGCCACTCGATAAAAAAATGCTACACGAAGTATTTGACAATTACGCGCATATTATTACGGTTGAAGACGGATGTGTTACTGGTGGTGTTGGATCGGCAATTTTAGAGTTTATGGCTGACCATCAATACCATTCTTCTGTGTACAGGTTAGGTATTCCAGACGAATTTATAGAACACGGCCCTCAGCTTCAGTTGCAAGCAGATTGTGGCTACGATAAGGAAAGTATTAAAAAGACAATCCAGCAGATTCAGAACAAACAAAAACTAGCTGTTTGAGATAAATACACGATTATTCTCAAAAAAAAACCAATCATTCATAATGATTGGTTTTTTTTGAGGTAAAATACTGTTAGGGTTTCATCACAAAATCTTCCATAAACTTTGTAGTGTAATTTCCCGATCTGTATTCCTTATTATCCATTAGCTGTAAATGGAATGGAATGGTTGTTTTCACGCCTTCAATAACAAATTCTCTTAAGGCTCTTTTCATCTTCTCTATGGCCGCATCTCTAGTTTGAGCTACGGTAATGAGTTTTGCAATCATTGAGTCGTAATGAGGCGGAATTGTATAACCTGCATATACATGAGTATCCACTCTTACACCATGACCACCTGGTGCATGGTACGTAGTTATTTTACCTGGACAAGGTCTAAAACCATTGTGTGGATCTTCGGCATTAATACGACATTCAATTGCATGCGCAGTTGGTTGGTAGTTTTTTCCTGAAATAGAAATTCCTGCTGCAACCTTAATTTGCTCGGCTATTAAATCGTAGTTTATAACTTCTTCTGTAACTGGGTGTTCTACTTGAATACGCGTATTCATTTCCATAAAGTAGAAGTTACGGTTCTTATCTACCAAAAATTCAACCGTACCAGCACCTTCGTATTTCACAGCCTCAGCAGCTCGTATGGCAGCTTCTCCCATTCGCTTACGCAAATCTTTTGTCATGAAAGGAGATGGAGCTTCTTCGGTTAATTTCTGGTGCCGTCTTTGTACCGAGCAATCTCTTTCTGATAAGTGACATGCCTTTCCGTTAGAGTCGCCAATAATTTGTATTTCGATGTGACGAGGCTCTAATATGAGTTTCTCCATATACATACCATCGTTACCAAAAGCAGCCGCAGCTTCTTGACGCGCAGAGTCCCAAGCATTTTGAAAACTCTCTAATTCATGAACAGCACGCATGCCTTTACCACCACCACCAGCAGTAGCTTTTAACATAACAGGAAAGCCCATTTCAATTGCCAGAGCTTCAGCTTCTTCGTAAGTTTCGAGAATGCCTTCAGAACCGGGAATTGTTGGTACGTCTGCTGCTTTCATTGTTGCTTTAGCATTAGCCTTATCACCCATTCCATCAATCATTTCTGGCGAAGCCCCAATAAACTTTAGGTTGTTTTCTCCACAAATTTTTGAGAAATTTGAGTTCTCTGCTAAAAAACCATAGCCAGGATGTATTGCATCGGCATTGGTTATTTCTGCAGCAGCAATGATGTTTGGAATTTTTAGATAGGATTCTGCACTACTGGCCGGGCCAATACATACAGCTTCATCTGCAAACTTTACATGTAAACTATCTGCATCAGCAGAAGAATACACGGCCACCGTTTTGATGCCCATTTCTCTAGCGGTACGAATAACACGAAGAGCAATTTCACCACGATTGGCTATAAGAATTTTCTTAAACATAGTCATTGTTTATGTTTTAAAAAATTAAGATGGGTCTACCAAAAATAATGGCTGATCGTATTCAATAGGACTCATATCGTCAACCAATACTTTCACTATTTTTCCTGAAACCTCAGACTCAATTTCATTAAATAATTTCATTGCTTCCACAATACAAACTACGGAACCAACGGAAACCTCGTCTCCTACACTGGCAAAGGAATCTTTGTCTGGTGAAGGTTTTCTATAAAAAGTACCTATCATCGGCGACTTTATAGTAAGGTATTTAGATTCTTCGTCTGAATCTTCCGAGTTATTCACCTCAGAAGTAGCGGCTGATGCCATTGGAGCATTAGCCATAGGAGCATGCACCATTCCAGGAGTAGCAACAGGTATTTGCTGAACGATCGTTTCAAATTGAGTTTCTCCTCTTCCCTTTTTGGGTGGGGTTTTAATAGAAATTTTCATTTCGCCTATTTCCAGAGCAACCTCGCAGGCGCCTGATTTTGCAACGAACTTTATAAGCTCTTGAATTTCTTTAAGATCTAATGCCATAACAATAGTGTTAATGTTATTTTGTTATTAATATGCCCATTTAAGATAAATTGATCCCCATGTAAAGCCACCACCAAAGGCAGCTAATATGAGGTTATCCCCTTTTTTTAATTTGTCTTCCCATTCCCATAAACATAATGGAATGGTACCGTTTGTTGTATTTCCATATTTCTGGATATTCAACATTACTTTGTCTGTTCCAACGCCCATTCTACGGGCGGTTGCATCAATAATACGCTTATTAGCTTGATGTGGAACTAACCAAGCAATATCATCGCCCGTAAGATTATTTCGTTCCATAATTTCAGCCGAAACATCCGCCATATTGGTTACTGCAAATTTAAAGACTGTTTTACCATCTTGGTAAATATAGTGTTCTCTTGCATCTACCGTTTCGTGGGTAGATGGATTTACAGAACCGCCAGCCTTCATCCCTAAGAAGTTTCTTCCAGATCCATCACTCTTTAGTATTGAATCTTGAATACCCAAACCGTCTTGAGTTGGCTCAAGTAAAACCGCACCAGCTCCATCTCCAAAAATCACACAGGTTTGACGGTCTTCATAATCTACAATGGAAGACATCTTATCGGCTCCCACAACAATAATTTTTTTGTACGCTCCTGTTTCGATAAATTTAGAAGCTGTCGAAAGAGAAAATAAAAACCCGGAACAAGCAGCCATTAGATCAAAAGCAAAGGCGTTTTTTGCTCCAATTTTATCAGCAATTATACAGGCTGTTGAAGGAAAAACCATGTCTGGTGTTGCTGTGGCACAAATAATAAGGTCGATTTCCTCGGCCTTCATATTTTTCTTCTTCAGCAATCCGTTTATTGCTTGAACTCCAATGTCTGAAGAGCCTAAGCCTTCGCCCTTAAGAATTCTTCTTTCTTTAATCCCTGTTCGAGAGGTAATCCACTCATCATTTGTATCTACCATGGTAGATAATTCTTCGTTTGTGAGCCTGTATTCTGGGGTCCATCCGTGAATTCCGGTAATAGCAGCAGTTGTTTTGCTCATCCTTGAAAGGCGTTTTTAATTTTATCTGACAATTTAGCGTCAATTACTTCTGCCGTATGCAAAAGCATGTTTTTTATGGCCTTGGCATTAGAAATACCGTGCCCAATCATTACAGTACCGTTTACACCTAAAATTGGTGTGCCGCCATAATTTTCATAGTTAAACCGATCGAAGTATTCATCTTGAATACCTCGTTTTTTTGTTAAGGCATAAAAAGCTTCAGCTTGTTTTAAGACTACATTTCCTGTAAATCCGTCGCACACAATTACATCGGCACGATCACCAAACAAATCTCTACTTTCTATGTTTCCAATAAAATTAAATTCATCAGAATCTTTCATTAAACTGTAGGCCGCTTGGCATAACAAATTTCCTTTTCCTTCTTCTTCTCCAATATTGAGCAGAGCTACTTTAGGGTTAATAATCCCATGTACATGCTCGGCATACAAAGAGCCTAAAATGGCAAATTGGTTTAAAACGTCTGGCTTACAATCAGCATTTATACCTACATCGAGTAGCAAGCCTACTCCACCATTTTCTTTGGGAAGTACACTTGTTATGGAGGGTCTGATAACACCTGTAATCGATTTTACAGTATAAAAAGCCCCAACCAACATAGATCCAGAATTGCCTGCACTGGCAAAACCGTCGATTAGCCCTTCTTGTAATAGCTTAAAACCTATTGCTATAGATGATTTTGGTTTTTTAACAAAAGCTTTGGTTGGATGCTCTGCCATACCTATAGCATCAGTAGCGTGCACAATCTCAAATGTTTTTGGATCGATATGTTGACGCACTAATTCTTCAGTAATTTTGGCTTGATCGCCAATTAAGACGATACTACAACCCTCTACCAACTCAGCTTGAGCCAGTACCGCACCTTTTACAGTAGCTTTGGGAGCAAAATCTCCCCCCATTATGTCGAGTCCTATTCTCATTGCTTGAAAAATAAAAATGTAGATTTAAACCTATTCAAAGAGGGTCTAAATCTACATAAAATCTTTGTACGTTTACTACAACAGAATAAAAAATCGCGCTAAGCGAAAACATTCTGCAATGCGTATTACGCAATAACTACGTTTCCTTTGTAGTACATTTTACCTTCGTGCCAATAAGCTCTGTGGTAAAGGTGAGCCTCACCGGTTGTAGAACATACAGCTACAGTAGGAGCTACTGCTTTGTAGTGTGTTCTTCTCTTGTCACGTCTTTGCTTCGAAATTTTTCGTTTAGGATGCGCCATTTTGCCTTATTCTTTATCCGTTAATAAATCTTTTAGTGCCGACCAACGAGTATCAACATCTTCTTTTTTATTTTGTTCTAAGTATTCTTCAATCTTTGACAACGCTTCTTGATCGCATATTTGACCATTTTCTTCTTCCTTGTGTATCCTTCTAGAAGGTAGGGCTAAAGCAATAGTTTCGTATACCATATGAGAGATGTCTATTTCATGCTCATCGTTCCCTAAAATAAGAACGTCGTCGGTATTGTTAAAGTCTTCCTGAGAAAATTTTATTATTCTCATGTCTTGATATTCTAAAGGTAAATTTAAATCACCTCCACATTTATCACATAAACTGTTTACAACTCCAGTAACTTGAAAGTTTAGCTCCATCAAATTTGATCTTTTCGTTAAAATCAAATTGATTTTGAGCTGACCATTCTCTAACTCAGTATTGTCAAATTCTTTAAAGAACTCTCCGTCAACCTTAAAATTGTAAGAATGATCGCCTAATTTAAGTCCTATTATAGGTATGATAAAATCAGAAAGCACAGTCATTACTTTTAGTTTTTCGGTTTGCAAAGATAGAAATAATTTTTGTTAATAAAACTATTCAGTCAAAATTAGCAAGGTAAACACACAATTTGCCCAAATAAAACTAACACACTTGCAGTTAGTTAGTTGCGCTTACTTAAACCTTGGTGGCTAGAAAATAATAAAAGGTAACACGCTAATTACTAGTGCAAATAAATAAGCATACGTTTGCCTTGCCAAAATTTAGGAGGTAGATTTAAGAATAAGGCAGGGGAGAATTTGATTGATGATTTGAAAATCAACAACAAGCACAAAAATATTTTTACCCTTCTTTTATGTGTATTGAGTACGTCTGTAGCTGCTCAACATTTAAAGCATATACCTGATGAAAACCTAAAAGATGGTTTTGTGCTTGTTAATCTTGAAAATAAAAAATGGAAACTTTATGA
>CAWVTK010000088.1:0-7908 GCA_963933205.1 uncultured Flavobacteriales bacterium | reverse complement strand
TACTTGTGTTACAGTAAATTTGTAATGCGTTTAATTTGTGGGGTTTATTTACCGATACAGAAATCTCTAAAAATGGAGTCTAATAAATCGTCGGTAGTAATTTCACCTGTAATTTCCCCTAAATGAAACAGCGACTGTCGGATGTCCATGGCCAACAAATCACCCGATATTCCCATTTCCAAACCATTTTGCACCAGCACCACATGATCCAAGGCATTAGATAAAGCTTCAAAGTGGCGAGAATTGGACACAATCACATCATCATTACTCAGCAAACCTTGCTTTACCTTTTCAGTAAGCAGCGATTTTAGTTTCGTTATGTTATTTTTTTGCTTCGCCGAAATAAAAAGGATGTTTGGAAGCTCAGCAAATACCTCTTCTATTTCAGAAACAATGCCTTTATCAACCTTATTAGCTATGGCAATCAATTGCTTACTTTCGGTATGCGCTTCCAGCTTTTTCATTTCCAAATAAACCTCTGCTGGATTTGCTGTAGAGGCATCAAAAAGATACAGCACCACTTTCGCTTGTTTAATTTTCTCAAAAGTTTTTTCAATACCAATACTTTCTATGGTGTCTTGAGTATCTCTAATTCCGGCGGTATCTATAAACCGAAAAGACATTCCTTCAATCACAATCTCATCCTCTACCGTATCTCTTGTGGTTCCTGCAATTTCAGAAACTATGGCCCGCTCTTCATTTAACAGAGCATTCAACAAGGTCGATTTCCCAACATTAGGCTCGCCTACAATAGCCACCGGAATACCGTTTTTAATCACATTTCCTAAAGCAAAAGAATCTACCAGCCTACGCAATACTTGCTTCAATCTGTTTAAAAGACCGTTTAATTGATCTCGATCTGCAAACGCTACATCTTCGGTGCTAAAATCGAGTTCCAATTCAATTAACGAAGCAAATTTTATGAGCTCTTGGCGTAAGGTTTGAATTTCCGACGAAAAACCACCTCGCATTTGAGTCAAGGCTAAATCGTGCGACTTTTCGTTAGAAGAAGAAATTAAATCTGCTACTGCTTCTGCTTGAGACAAATCCATTTTCCCATTCATAAATGCACGAAAGGTAAACTCACCAGCCTGGGCAGTTCTACAACCTTTTTTAATAAGTAACTGCAGTATTTGTTGCTGAATGTAAGAAGATCCGTGACATGAAATTTCTACAATATTTTCTCCAGTATACGAATTTGGCCCTTTAAATAAAGAAACAAGCACCTCATCTATCAGCTGTCCTTCGTTTCTAAAAGTACCCAAATGAATGGTGTGTGTTTTCTGATTTAAAAGACGCTTGCCTTGCTTTACAGATGTAAACAAAGGATCGCATATAGTAAAAGCCTCCGGACCCGAAACTCTAATAATAGCAATTGCTCCCATACCAGAAGCTGTTGCCAATGCACAAATAGTATCTTTTTTCATCAAAATAAATTTGAACAAAAATAAGCAATGTCTGTCAATAGAAAGTCTAGAAGCAACTTTTTAGCACAAAAAAAAAGAAAGGGTTCCTTCTTAAAGTTTGGCAGCTCAACAATAAATTGATTTAAATGAAGTCTGTAAAAACAGAAAACATCTATTTGGTAAATCCCTTTGCTTTTTCTTGATTCTTCTATGATAAAGTTATAATTTCGCAACGAAAAATTTTCGAAAAAAAGACGACAAATGAGTGTATTAGTAAACAAAGATTCTCGAGTAATTATTCAAGGATTTACAGGTAAAGAAGGTACATATCACGCCTCTCAGATGATAGAATACGGAACCAACGTTGTTGGAGGTGTAACACCAGGAAAAGGCGGCCAAAGCCACTTAGACCGTCCTGTATTTAACACAGTTGCTGATGCGGTTAAAAATGCACAAGCAGATACCACGCTCATATTTGTTCCGCCAGCTTTTGCTGCTGATGCCATTATGGAAGCTGCCGATGCTGGAATAAAAGTTATTATTTGCATTACAGAAGGCGTTCCTACAAAGGACATGGTTACTGTAAAAAGCTATATTTCAAACATCGACTGTCGTTTAATTGGACCTAACTGTCCGGGTGTAATTACACCAGATGGAGCAAAATGTGGTATTATGCCAGGCTTTGTATTCAAACCAGGTACAATCGGTGTCGTTTCTAAATCGGGTACCTTAACTTACGAAGCTGCAGACCAGGTTGTAAAAGCTGGTTTAGGTATCACCACTGCTATTGGTATTGGTGGAGACCCAATTATTGGAACAACAACCAAAGAAGCCGTAGAATTATTAATGAACGACCCTGCAACAGAAGGAATCATTATGATTGGTGAAATTGGCGGTACTATGGAAGCCGATGCAGCGCGTTGGATTAAAGAACACGGCACAAAACCAGTAGTTGGTTTTATAGCCGGGCAAACAGCTCCTAAAGGCAGAACAATGGGCCACGCTGGTGCAATTGTAGGTGGCGATGAAGATACTGCCGAAGCAAAAATGAAAATAATGACAGAATGCGGAATACACGTAGTGGTGTCTCCTGCAGATTTAGGTTCTAAAATGAAAGAAGTTCTTGCATAACACTTCTGTTTACATAATTAAAAAGCTCCGTTTATCGGAGCTTTTTTTTGTCTTATATTTCCCAAAAAATACCTAATTTTGCTCCCAATAACAGCAACCAAAATAACTACCTATGATTTCATTCTTTAAGGGAACAAACCAAATATTTGCCCTAGCCACTAAAGAAGCTATTAGTTCAGAAAATTGCGAAAAATTACACTGGTTGTTCGGCAATGCAGCACAACTAAAAAAGGAAACTATTGAAGGTGATTTTGTAGGTCCAAGAAAAGAAATGATTAGCCCCTGGAGCACAAATGCTGTGGAAATTACACAGAACATGGGCATAAAAGGAATTGATCGTATTGAAGAATATTTTATTTTTGATGCAGAGGCCGTTTTTGATCCCATGTTGCAGGTAAAATATACAAACTTGCATCAAAAAATGTTTACAATTGATGCAAAACCTGAAGAAATAATTCACATAGAAAACATTTCTGAATACAATGCTCAAGAAGGATTGGCTTTAAATGAAGATGAGGTAAAATACCTCGAAAGCGTTAGCCAAGAAATTGGAAGAAAATTAACAGATTCCGAAGTTTTTGGCTTCTCCCAAATAAACTCAGAACACTGCAGACACAAAATATTTAACGGAACTTTTATTATAGATGGAGTGGAAAAAGAAAGCAGTCTTTTTAAACTCATCAAAAAAACATCCGAATTAAACGGCGGCAACTTGGTCTCTGCCTACAAAGACAACGTTGCTTTTGTAAAAGGCCCTAAAATTGAGCTTTTTTCACCTAAGCGTCAAGACATTGCCGATTATTACCACACAAAAGAAATACAATCTGTACTCTCTTTAAAAGCAGAAACACATAATTTCCCTACAACTGTAGAGCCTTTTAACGGAGCAGCAACAGGTTCTGGAGGAGAAATTAGAGACCGATTAGCCGGAGGAAAAGGAAGTTTACCTTTGGCTGGAACCGCTGTTTACATGACTTCTTACTCTCGTTTAGAAGAAGAAGAAGAAGACCGTAAATGGGAAGAAGGGATGGAAGAGCGCAATTGGCTTTACCAAACTCCGATGGATATTTTAATTAAAGCATCCAACGGAGCTTCTGATTTTGGAAACAAGTTTGGACAGCCTTTAATTACAGGTTCGGTACTTACTTTTGAGCACACCGAAAATGCAAACAACTTAGGCTACGATAAAGTAATTATGCAAGCTGGAGGTATTGGCTGGGGAAAACACCAAGATGCCCTTAAAGACATTCCACAAAAAGGAGATCGGGTTGTTATTTTAGGCGGCGACAATTACCGCATCGGTATGGGAGGCTCTTCGGTGTCTTCTGTAGATACAGGTGAGCTAGACAACGCCATCGAATTAAATGCAATACAACGCTCCAACCCTGAAATGCAAAAACGGGCTGCCAATGCTATTAGAGCAATGGTAGAAAGTGATAACAACCCAATTGTTTCTATTCACGATCACGGTGCTGGTGGGCACTTAAATTGCCTGTCGGAATTGGTAGAAGAAACCGGCGGAAAAATAGATTTGGAAGCACTACCTATAGGCGACTCCACACTGTCGGCAAAAGAAATTGTGGGCAACGAATCGCAAGAGCGTATGGGATTGGTTATTAACGAAAAACACTTAGAAGAACTGCGTAAAATTTCGGAACGAGAAAGAGCTCCGTTTTACAATGTTGGAGAGATCACTGGAGATATGAACTTCTCCTTCGAGTCGGTTAAAGACGGCAGTAAGCCCATAGACATGAAGTTGAAGCACTACTTTGGTTCTTCTCCAAAAACCGTAATGGTAGACACTAAAAAGAAAGCTAACTTTTCCAAAGTAGAGTACCACCAAGATCAGCTTTTCGAATACATAACCTCCGTACTTCAACTAGAAGCTGTAGCCTGTAAGGACTGGCTAACAAATAAAGTTGACCGATGTGTTTCGGGAAAAGTAGCGAAGCAACAAAATACAGGTCCTTTACATTTACCGCTTAACAATTGCGGGGTAATGGCTCTAGATTACAGAGGTAAAATTGGAGTAGCTACCTCAATCGGACATGCTCCAATAAGCGCTTTAATCGATCCGGTAGCAGGCTCTCGAAATGCAATTGCCGAGGCATTAACCAACTTGGTATTCGCTCCTATTTCCGAAAATCTAAACGGCGTTTCTTTAAGCGCAAACTGGATGTGGCCTTGCAGAAACGAAGGCGAAGATGCCCGTTTGTACGAAGCCGTAAAAGGAATTAGCGATTTCGCAATTTCTCTGGGAATTAACGTTCCTACCGGAAAAGACAGCCTGTCTATGACACAGAAATACAAAGACGGTAGCAAAGTGGTTTCTCCTGGTACGGTTATTATTTCTGCCATTGGAGAATGTAGTGACATAAATCAAGTGGTAAGCCCGGTATTAAAGAAAAAAGAAGATGCCCCAATTATCTACATCAACTTATCTCAAGATGCCTATAAATTAGGCGGCAGCTCTTTTGCGCAAGTAAACAATAAAGTAGGTACAGAATCGCCCAACATAAAAGATGCAGCGTTTTTTAAAAATGGATTCAATGCAGTACAAAAACTAATTAAGGCTAACTTGGTTGAGGCCGGACACGATATTTCTGCCGGTGGTTTAATTACCGCATTGCTGGAAATGTGTTTTGCTGATGTAAACCTAGGTGCCGACATAGATTTAACTTGTTTGAATGAACAAGACATTGTTAAATTGTTATTTGCTGAAAATGCTGGTGTTTTACTTCAAGTAAATAACAGTGCTAAAGCTGATGCAATTTTAACAGACCTGAATGTGTCTTACCACACGCTTGGTAAAGCAGTTGAGGTATCAGAACTTAACATTACCAGTAATGCCTTGAACTTTAATTTAAGTGTAAGCGATTTAAGGGATGTTTGGTACAAAACCTCCTACTTATTAGACCGCAAGCAGAGTGGCGAAGAAAAAGCTTTAGAGCGTTTTAACAATTACAAGCACATGCCATTAGAATTTAACTTCCCGGCTTCGTTTAGCGGTCAGTTAGCTGCCATGGGTTTAAATCCGAACAGAAAAACAGCCAGCGGTTTAAAGGCGGCAATAATTCGTGAAAAAGGTTCAAATTCTGAACGCGAAATGGCTTATGCACTCTACTTAGCAGGATTTGATGTGAAAGACATTCACATGACAGACCTTATGAGCGGACGTGAGGATTTGTCGGATGTAAACTTTATTGCTGCCGTAGGCGGATTTTCCAACTCCGATGTATTAGGTTCTGCCAAAGGATGGGCAGGCTCATTTAAATACAACGAAAATGCACAAAAAGCCTTAAAAAACTTCTTCGAAAGAGAAGACACACTTTCTTTAGGTATATGCAACGGTTGTCAATTGTTTGTAGAGTTAGGATTAATAAACCCTGAGCATAAAGAAAAGCCTAAAATGCTCCACAACGACTCTCATAAATTTGAGTCTGGTTTTGTAAACGTAGACATACCGGAAAACAATTCGGTGCTATTCAGTACTTTATCTGGCTCTCGATTGGGTGTTTGGGTGGCTCATGGTGAGGGTAAATTCTCTATGCCTTACCCCGAAAATGAGTACTCGATTGTTTCTAAATACAGCTATAAAAATTATCCAGCTAACCCGAATGGATCGGACTTTAATACGGCAGCAATTACTTCAAAAGATGGCCGTCATCTAGTGATGATGCCTCATCCAGAACGCTCTATTTTCCCTTGGAACTGGGCAAACTACCCAGAAAAAAACAACGAAGTTTCGCCTTGGATTGAAGCATTTGTAAATGCACGTAATTGGGTTGCTGCTAAAACAAAAGAATAAGGCCACCAAATAGGTGGATTTTTACCGAATAAGAACACATTATACTTGGCTTTAAACCGAATTGGTGGAATTAAAACCGTTCTTCAAAATTAAAAGTATCCTGCACTTTCACTCCTCTATCGGTATGTTGTACAGAGCAGCAAGATTGGTAGTAATCGTGCTGTAAAAAGAGTGTGTGGTTTTTGTCGGCAGCTGTTTCTAAAAATATTTTTTTCTCTTCAAGCGTTAACAAAGGCCTTGTATCGTAACCCATAACGTAAGGCAGAGGAATATGTCCTACGGAAGGAAGCAAATCTGCTGCAAAAACAACAGTTTCATCTTTGTAAGAAATATGCGGTATCATTTGCGATTCTGTATGGCCATCGGCAAAAAGAACATCAAAACCAGGAAGGAAAATTCCGTCTGTTTTAATAAAATCTAACTGACCACTGGCTTTTATTGGCACTAGGTTTTCTTTTAAAAAGGAAGCTTTTTCGCGGTCATTCGGATTTAAAGCCAAATTCCAATGCGTTTCGTTAGACCAATATGTGGCGTTTTTAAAAACGGTTTCTAACTCTCCCTTTTCGTTGTACTTAACTCCCCCTCCGCAATGATCAAAATGTAAGTGCGTTAAAAAAACATCGGTAATATCATCTGGATGGTAACCGTGTTTGGCTAAAGATTTAAAGAGTGTATCATCGCCATGTAAATGAAAGTGCCCAAAAAACTTAGCACTTTGCTTATCTCCAATACCATTATCTATCAATACTTTTCGGTCGCCATAATCTACCAACATACTTCGCATAGACCAAGGGCATAAGTTCTGATCGTTTGCAGGATTGGTTTTTTGCCATAAACTTTTTGGCACTACACCAAACATTGCACCACCGTCTAATTTAAAACTCCCTGTTTCTATACTTAGTATTTTCATAAAACTGCTTTTAAAAATGAATATAATTTGCTTGGCACTGCTCTGTGTAAATACTGTTTTTAAACAAACAAACGATTATCCGTGGCTTGTATGAGCTTATTTTTAACAGAAAAATTATACATAGCAACAACCGCTTCTTTTCCTTTTGTACCCAGAGCTAAACTAAAATTATTTACATACAAATCAATGTGTTTGCGCATTACCTCAAGATCCATTTCTTGTGCATTTTCTTTAACAAAACCAAGGCTTTCTGCTGGGTTTTTAAATGCATAAGCTACACTCTTACGAATTAATCTTTGAATTTTTTCTTGTAAAGCACTATCTAAATTCCGTTTTACGGCTATGCCACCAAGTGGAATTGGCATTCCGGTATCTCGCTCCCAATAAGCACCTAAATCTTCAACTTTTTCAAAACCTCTTTCGGCGTAGGTAAAACGATTTTCGTGAATAATTAGTCCAGCACTAACTTCCTTTTGCTTTAAAGCAAGTTCTATGTCAGAAAACAAAAATTCCTTTGTATTTTGCAATGTTGGATAAGCATAATTTAGCAAAAAATTTGCTGTGGTAAACCTACCAGGTATAGCTATTAAACTTCCCTCCGAAGGATTTTCATCGCCTTTGTTTTTAATTAATAAAGGTCCGCAATTATTTCC
>CAWVTK010000087.1:0-7958 GCA_963933205.1 uncultured Flavobacteriales bacterium | reverse complement strand
TTAGGTTTTTTAAAATGACATTCATGGGTAACGAGACTTTAAATAGAGTTACTGTTTTTTTAAATAGGAAATGAGAAGCTGCAATAGATAAATAATGGCTAAAAAGGAAGCTAGCCTACCAATGTAATCACCATGTTGGGCATAAAAAGTTGTTTTGTCGAATTTGCTTATTCTGGTTTCTATAATTCCCTCTTCTGCATAGGGCAAAAATTGTTCCACCAATCCAAGCGGATTTATAACCGAACTTATCCCTGTATTTGCAGATCTTAGCACATACTTTCTGTTTTCTATAGCCCTTAATCTTGCATAAGATTGGTGTTGTTGATGCCCAAATGTAGTGCCCCACCAGCCATCGTTGGTGATGATGCAAATCCAACTAGACCCCAACGTATTAAAGCTACTTACATATTCGCCATAAATGGATTCGTAACAAATAGTTGGTGTAAATTTACCTTTATAACTTGTAAAGTTTTGCAAAGAATCGTTGGTTCCAAAATTACCGATTGTTCCTCCAATTTTCATTGGAAACTTATCGAAAAACGGTTTTAATAGGGAGGAGAATGGGGTCATTTCTGCGCCAGGAACCAGCTTTGACTTATGAAATATTTGAGTATTTTGCTTGTTTGAAATGAGTAATGCGGTATTAAATACTTCGTAAATAGTTCCGTTCGCACTTTTTCTTGCAGTCGCTTTTGAGGCTTCTTTTTCCGATAAAATTTTTCCAGTAGAAGCTCCGGTTAAAATCTGTGTTTTTGGATTGTTTTTTAACCAAGATTTCATTTTTAAAACAGCGGGTACTGTTTCTACTCTCGATTCCCATATCCAGTCTACTATAAAGGTTTCGGGCAAGACAATTAAATCAGGGCTTTTATTCCATACAGAATCCAGTAAAGATTTAACCTTTAGTAATTGCTCATCCTGTGGTATTTTAAATTTCTGATGATGTGGTTCGTAATTGGGTTGTACAATAACAACATCAAGAGTGTTTTTATTTACATATGTTGTGTTTTGCTCTATTTTACTGGAGAACACAAATGGTGTAATAATAAAGACTAGGCTAAGCAAAATGGGTTTAAGAGCTTTTCTTTTTTCTGAAAAGGTATTAAAGCTATGGTACAGTAAAACATTTGTTACCAAAACCCAGAAAGAACCCCCTAAAACACCTGTAAACTCGTACCATTGTATCCAGCTGGTATGTTCCGAAAAAACATGACCTAAGGTCATCCAGGGCCAAGTAAGCTCCCAATTAAGGTGCAGGTACTCGAATGCTAACCATAGAATAGGAAACGCTATGTATGCGTGCTTTTTTCCTAGCTTTATTTTTATGCTGTAGCTAAGCATAAAAACGGAAGACATTAACAAGGCGTTAAAAACAGCCGCAAAAATGCCTCCGAGCCAATGCGCATAAATAACCCAGTAGGTTAGCGCGAAGTTTAAGCCGAAAAGGGTAACAAACAACAAACCGAACAAATACAATTTAGGCAGTTTTGTATCTGAAGGATTGAAATTAAAAATTAGATAAAGTAGTGGCGCAAAAGCAATAAAAATAAATCCGGGCATAGCGTTAGGCGGCCAAGAGCTGTAAAACAGCAAAACGGTTAAAAAGCAAACTAAAATATGTTTTACAAATTTCATATTATGGAATTCAAATGCAATAAATTGCTTTAATTTGTTACAAATATAAGTTTCAGATGTTAAAACACATTCCAAACCTGCTAACAATATCAAATCTTATTTGCGGTTGTATAGCTTTATACTTTAGTTTTCATAACAACTTGGTGTTTGCAGCCTATTTAATTGGCCTCTCTGCTGTGTTCGATTTTATGGATGGATTTGCTGCTCGCTTGCTAAAAGTTTCGGGCCCTATGGGTAAAGAATTAGATTCTTTAGCCGATATGGTTAGTTTTGGTGTTGTACCAGGTTCTGTGGTTTTTCATCTTTTGGAAGCCAGTACTTTATCCAATTTTGCATTTGCAGCTCTTTTAATTCCCGCATTTTCGGCCTATCGTTTGGCCAAGTTTAATATAGACGAAAGGCAAGCCGATGGTTTTATTGGTTTAAACACGCCAGCCTGTACTTTGTTTTTTATCTCCTTTCCATTAATTAGCCACTTTCAGCCAAGTCATTTTTTAAACCAGTTTATTGTAATGCCAGAACTTTTGCTTGCGCTTACTGTATTAATGAGCCTGGCTATGGTTTCCGAAATTCATTTATTTTCGTTTAAGTTTAAAAGTTTAAAATTTACCGAAAACAAATTGAGATTTTCATTTATTGCATTAAGCCTTAGCTCTATTTTTGCATTCCATTTTGCTGCAATACCTTTATTGGTTCTGCTTTATTTAGTCTTATCTGTGGTAAGTAATTATATAGGCAAGCAAGCATCTTATTAATCCATTTTTAGTATCCTATTGCTTGTAATTTATAGCCATGACACACGAACAGATTTTAGCAGATATTAGATCAAAGAAATACAGCCCAGTTTACTTTTTAGCTGGAGAGGAGACGTATTACATTGATTTGGTGAGCGATTTTATCGAGAATACTATTTTAGACGATGCCGAAAAGGGATTTAATCAATCTGTTTTGTACGGTAGAGATGTTGAAATAGGCGCTCTAATTTCTGCGTCAAAGCAATTTCCGATGATGTCGGAAAACACGGTGATTATTGTTAAGGAAGCTCAAGATATCAAGAAAATAGAAGAGCTTAAATCGTATGTCGATCAGCCTTTAAATTCGACCATTTTAGTATTGTGTTACCGCGGTAAAAAAATTGACAAACGAAAAGCGCTTTACAAGAGTCTTCAAAAAAACGGAATTTATTTTGAGAGTAATAAGCTGTACGAAAACAAAATTCCAGAATGGATAAAAGCTTATTTAAGTGCTAAAGATTATACCATAGGAAATAAGGCATCGGCAATGTTAACCGAATTTTTAGGTACCGATTTGTCTAAAATTGCTGGAGAACTTAGTAAGTTATGTATTCTGGCTCCAAAAGGATCTGAAATTAACGCAAAGCTCGTAGAAGAAAATATAGGGATTAGTAAAGATTACAATAATTTTGAACTGCAAAACGCAGTTATGAATAAAGACCTTACAAAGGCTACTAAAATTATCAAGTATTTTGAATCCAATCCAAAAAACAACCCAATTGTTGTTACCTTATCGGTATTGTATAATTTGTTTAGTAAGGTTTTAATTTTCCACTCTTTAAAAGATAAAAACCCCCAGTCTGTTGCCAGAAGCTTAGGGGTAAATCCTTATTTTGTAAAAGACTATCAAAAGGCAGCACAAACGTATAATTTAAAATACGCTGTACGTGCCCTAGATGTTTTAAGAGATGCTGATATGAAGTCTAAAGGCTTTAACAATCCTTCCATATCGCACAGCGATTTATTGAAAGAAGTTGTGTATAAAATTTGTTATTAGCCAAACTTTAAGTGCTTTACAGTAAGTCCATTGTTTTTCAATTCCATTAAGGCTTTAATTCCTATTTGTATATGGGTTTCTACAAATTCTGAAGTTACTTTTTTATCACTTTCAGATGTTTTTACACCTTCGGGCACCATAGGTTGGTCAGACACCAGGAGTAAGGCTCCACAGGGTATGTGGTTTGCAAATCCAACGGTAAATAATGTAGCCGTTTCCATATCTATTCCCATACATCGGGTTTCAATTAAGTAGTCTTTAAATTCCTGGTCGTGTTCCCAAACACGTCTATTTGTTGTGTATACGGTACCTGTCCAATAATCCTTTTCAAAATTACGTATTGTGGTAGATATTGCTTTTTGTAAGGCAAAGGAGGGTAGGGCCGGAACCTCAGCTGGTAAATAATCGTCAGAAGTACCCTCGCCTCGTATCGCGGCAATTGGGAGTATAAAATCGCCCAATTTATTTTTCTTTTTTAAGCCTCCACATTTTCCTAAAAACAATACCGCTTTTGGCTTTGTGGCGCTTAATAAGTCCATTATAGTAGCCGCGTTTGCCGAGCCCATGCTAAAATTAATCATGGTAACTCCTTTGGCTGTTGCATTAGGCATTGCTTTATCTTGTCCATTAATTTTGCAATTATGGATGGAGGCAAATTCATTTAAATAATGCTGAAAATTTGTGAGCAAAACATAGTCGCTCATATCGTCAATTTCTATTCCTGTATACCGAGGCAACCAATTCTTAACGATTTCATCTTTATTTTTCATATTCTTTATTTTTGACTTTATAGATTAACGTATCTTCGTTCTTTAGTTCTAAAATATGCAAGCACTTAACTTACCAAAGTACTCTTTAAAGCTTAAATCCGAGGGTTTAAAAACATTTATTTTCGATTGTATTCGAAAAAAGTATTTGGTAAATACACCCGAAGAGTGGGTTCGGCAAAATTTTATTCAGTATTTGATACAAGAAAAAGGGTATCCAGCTTCTTTAATGGCTGTAGAAATGGGTATTGATGTGCTTAATACAAAAAAGCGCTGCGACATTGTACTTTACAATTCTTTAGGAAAGCCAACTATTATTGTGGAATGCAAGGCGCCATCCATTAAGATAGGTCAAGATACTTTTGACCAAATTGCACGCTACAATTTAACTCTAAACACGAATTATTTAATTGTGACCAATGGATTACAGCATTATGTGTGCGTAATGGATCACGAAAATAAATGTTACCATTTTCTAGAAGAGATACCGGCTTACTCAAATTAGTTACTGGGCGTGTATTAAAAAAATACAAGGTCTTTTATGGAGTGCTGGTTTTGCTGTTTTTTTCCATTCTGCCACCGTTTTGGTTTTTATATATTCTGTTTTAAGACTGATGTCGCAGGCAATGCAAAGTTTGGTATTGCCTTGTAGGGTTTGGTAAAGGGTTTCTATTAACTTAGTATTTCTATAAGGTGTTTCAATAAACAATTGGGTTTGATCTTGAGTTCTTGAAATGCGTTCCAAGTCTTTTAGTTTCTTCTTTACATCTGATTTATCTATCGGTAAATAGCCTGTAAACGCAAACGATTGTCCATTCATTCCACTCGCCATTAAAGAGAGTAGGATAGAGGATGGTCCAACCAAGGGAATTATTTTAATGTCTTCTAGATGTGCTAAGTTGGCAATTTCGGCACCTGGGTCTGCTATGCCTGGACATCCTGCATCAGAAATAAGTCCAATATTTTTACCTTCTCTACAGCTGCTTAAAAAAGAATGCAACTCTTGTACGTCTGTATGTTTGTTTAGTTCGTGCAGTTTTAATTTATTTTGAGGCGTTGGTATGTCCATCAACTTTAAAAATGCGCGTGCTACTTTACTGTTTTCAACTATAAATTCATCTAACCGATCAATGGTTTCTTTTACCGCTAAAGGTAAAACCTTTGTTACATCACTTTCCCCTAAAGTTGTGGGAATCATGTACAGTATACCCTTAGACATTTTGCTCTTTTTCTAGTTTATTTTTTAGTACCTCGCATGCTGCATCTATGAGTTGGTAAACATTTTCAAAGCCTTTATCTCCTCCATAATAAGGATCTGGAACTGCTTTGTTTTGCATCGGCATCGATTCGTTTAACAATAATTTAACTTTTTTATGGTGTTCCTTATTGTCTGTAATTTTAAGAATATTGTTGTAGTTGGCACTGTCCATGGCGTAAATCAAATCGAAATGTTCTACATCCGATTTCATTAGTTTTCGCGCTCTTTGATCTCCTATGTCTATTCCGTTTAGTGCTGCTATGTGAATAGATCTATGGTCGGGACCTTCTCCAACATGGTGTGCTGAGGTTCCTGCAGAATCTACAATTACATTGAGGTGCGCACATTTTTCTGCTAGAATTCCTTCGGCTAATGGAGATCGGCATATATTACCCAAACAAACCATCAAGATTGTTCTTTGTTTCATAGAGGTAAAAAAAGCAGGAATAAATCCTGCTTTCGTATTAAAGTTGTTGCAATTCTAATTTTTTACTTAGATCGTCAACATAGGTTCTAAATTGTTTGTCGGTATCTACAAGGTTGTTTACTGTTTTACAAGCGTGTAGTACAGTTGCGTGGTCTTTTCCGCCACACTGAGCGCCAATACTTGCTAAAGAAGATTTTGTTAGCTTCTTAGAAAAGAACATGGCCAGTTGTCTTGCTTGAACAATTCTTCTTTTTCTTGTTTTAGAATTAAGTACCTCCAAGGTTAGTTCGAAGTAATCGCATACTACTTTTTGTATGTAGTCTATAGAAACTTCTCGAGTTGTGTTTTTTACAAATCGATCAATCATTTCTTTTGCCAAACTCAAGTTTATCTCTCTCTTGTTTAAAGACGACTGTGCAAGTAATGATATTAATGCACCTTCGAGCTCACGTACATTTGAAGTGATGCTGTAGGCTAGGTACTCTATTACTTCCTCAGGCATTTCAATACCGTCTGAGTAAAGCTTTTTCTTTAATATTGCGATTCTTGTTTGTAGGCTAGGTGTTTGCAAATCTGCAGATAAGCCCCATTTAAATCTAGAAAGAACTCTTTGTTCCATACCTTGAAGATCTACTGGAGCTCTATCTGAGGTTAGAATTAATTGTTTTCCTTGTTGATGTAAGTGATTGAATATGTGGAAGAAAACATCTTGTGTTTTCTCTTTACCCGCAAAAAACTGAATGTCATCAATAATTAAAACATCGATCATTTGGTAAAAATGAACAAAGTCATTTCTAGAGTTCTTTCGAATCGAGTCTATAAATTGTTGTGTAAACTTTTCTGCAGACACGTACAATACTGTTTTTTCTGGATAACGGTCTTTAATTTCAATTCCTATGGAATGAGCTAAGTGCGTTTTCCCTAGTCCAACTCCCCCATAAAGAAGTAAGGGGTTAAAAGAGGTTCCTCCCGGATTGTTGCCAACAGCAAAGCCAGCAGCTCTAGCCAATCGGTTGCAATCCCCTTCGATAAAGTTCTCGAAAGTGTAGTTAGGGTTTAATTGAGATTCTATGTTTACCTTCTTTAATCCGGGAATTACAAAAGGGTTTCGAACACCAGCAGCGGCAATTTCTACCGGAACAGGTACTCTTGGGTTATTTAATGGAGGTCTATTATTACTAGGAATTTTTACAGTATAAGGATTCGAATTGCCGTAGGTGTTTTCCATTACAATGGAGTACACTAATTTGGCGTCTTCACCTAATTCTCGTCCAATGGCCGTTTTCAATAATTTAATATAATGCTCCTCAATCCACTCGTAAAAGAATTTACTTGGAACTTGAATATGCATTATTTGTCCTTTTAATTTAATGGGACGTATGGGTAAAAACCAAGTTTTAAAGCTTTGATCAGAGATGTTATCTTTGATAAAAGCAAGGCAGTTTTTCCATATTATTTCGGGAGAATTCTTCATCAATTTTTAATCTAATAAATAGGGTTATGAGTTTAGTTATTTTATAGGTTTAAACTATGGGTATTTTGATAGTACAAATTTGTGAACAATTTAGTTAAGAAAAAAATGAAATGCCTATTGTATTCTAACTTTGTTTTGCTTAACTAAGAGAGAAATCAATAATGTGAAAGCTATATATTTTTAAGCGCTGCTTTTATATGAGGTCTATTTGTCTGAGAATTTAAGTAAACGTCTATTCTGCCTAGCTTTATGCCAGCCCAACCTACCTGAGAGATGTAGGTTGTTTTGCCCTGTTCAGAAAGCACTTCAATTGGGCTTTCAATAAAATCATGTGTATGCCCGCCTAAGATAATATCTATTTCCGAACAGGCTGCTGCAAGCTTCATATCAGACACCTGATTTGAGGTGTATTTTAAACCTAAATGGGAGAGGCAAATAATTAAATTACAGTTCTTTATTTCACGTAAATAGGTGCTCAATTCTTGCGCCTTTTTTAGGGCTGGTTCATGTACTGTATTTCCATACATTTTTGGATCTACTAATCCTTTTAGCTCAACCCCTAAACCAAATACACCTACTTTAAATTTACCTCTGTTAAAAACTTGG
>CAWVTK010000086.1:0-8125 GCA_963933205.1 uncultured Flavobacteriales bacterium | reverse complement strand
AACAAAGCCCTAAAGAAAAAATTGAATTAATTGAAAGCTTTACATTAAATGGCAACACTACGATGTTTGGCGATGGTATAAACGATGCCCCGGCACTTACAAAAGCTACTACTGGAATATCACACAGTAAAGCTTCTGATGTTGCTGTACAGTCTGCCTCAATTGTACTGTTAAACCAAAAATTAAGCTTAGTAGAACAATCTCATAAAATTTGCAAGCATACCTATACTACCATAAAACAAAATCTGTTTTGGGCATTTGCTTATAATTTAATAGCAATACCTTTAGCCGCAATGGGCTATTTAAGTCCTATTTTTGCAGCCCTAACCATGGCTTTTTCAGACATCGTAGTTATCGGTAATTCTATTCGATTGAAATACAAAAACATTGATTCTTAATGTCGCGCAAGAAAATTTTACATTTGGCAAAATGGTACCCTAATAAAGTAGAACCCTTATTGGGGATATTTGTTCGTAAACAGATAAAATCAATTCAGGAATACCATACCAATAAGGTCCTAAGCATCTACCAAACAGATGATATAAAATGCACTATTGAAAGGCACGAAACTAATTTTGAAAATGTTATTGAAGTTGTCTTTTATTACAAGAAAGGTTGGTTTACTAAACTCAAAGTTTTTCTTGCGCTAGCAAAGGAAGTAAAACAGAGTGATTGCAACTTTATACATGCTCATATAATGGGTTGGACTAGCACATTAGCCTATTTATATTCCCGCTATAAATCAATCCCTTTTGTGATTACAGAGCACTGGACTGGTTATCGAAAAGGAAGCTTTAATGCTTTAAATTTTACTTCTAAGTACCTTAGGCGTTTTACAGCTAAAAGAGCTTCACAGTTGCATGTGGTATCTGGTTATCTAAAAACTGACATGATGAATTGTTCCATAAATGCGAATTATACAATCATGCCCAATATCGTTGAGGGTTTGAGGGAATCGAAATTCGTAAAAAACAAGCTTTTTAGTTTTGTTTTTGTTGGAGATTTAGACCAGCAAAATAAAAACATCTTTGGTATTATTAAAGCGTTTAAAAAAATAAGTGCTGAACTAAACAACGTGCAACTACACATTGTTGGTTTGGGTAAAGATTACAAAGAATGTCTAAACCTATGTCTTGAATTAAATTTGTCTTCTACAGTCAAATTTCATGGGTCAAAAACTAATACAGAAGTCTTTTCTATACTTCAAAAATCACATGTTCTTGTTTTAAATAGTTTTTTCGAAACCTTCTCTATTATTTGTGCAGAAGCTCTGCTTTGCGGTATACCTGTTGTTTCTACTAAATGTGGAGGACCAGAGTCCTTTTTAAATAGTCAAACGGGGGTATTAATTGATGTAGGAAATGAAACTCAGTTATTGAATGCAATGAGAACTGTTTATTCTAGATACGAATACTACACGAGTCCCGAACTGGAAAAGGTAGCAGAACAATTTAGTTCAAAAGTTATTGGACAAAAATTAAACAGCTGTTACGAATTAATTTAAGCGCTTGATGTAAATGTAAAAGAGGATAAACGAAACAATTCCTGATACCCAAAATAGTATGCTTGTAACATAGGCAGCACCTATCATTCCGAAAGTTTGTATTGCATAGCAACTAAAAATTCCATTTAAAATCAAAATGGATATGGCAACTAATGTGTTCCACTTTGATTTACCCACGGCAGCTAATAAGTTTCCAAACGGAATTCTGAAAACGAAAGCACCTACCATACCGAAAACTAATATTTGAAATAATGGAATTGCAGAAGCGTAGGAATTCCCGAACAAAGACAAAACTAAAGGTGAGGCTAAGTAATAAAGCAATAATCCAATTACCAATCCAATAACACTAAATAGCTTCATGTAATTTTTGGCAAAACTAACCAAATACTCCTTATCATTACTGTGCTTAGCTAAGTCCGTATAATGAGTTGTTATAAAGGAATTGGGAATAAAGAAGAGTGCTAATGGGATAATGCTAGCCGATTTGTAAATAGCTATTTCTGTTGTATCGGATACTAATTGACCTACTAAAAAAACATCTAAAGAATACATAAGCTGTGAGGCTATTGAACCTAATCCGAACCAAAGTCCATATGAGTAATAATTTTTTGGTGTAGAAATATGAATATTCCTATTAATTCTAAAGAAAAAGAGACTTACAAAAAAAGGGACCGTGACAAAAGCTAACATATATGCAAAAGAACCAACAGTATAAGCGGCTAAACACCCTATTATTAACAAAGCACTAGAGGCTATAGCATCAATATTTGCATATCCTTTGTTTTTATTAAACACCCTATAATTACTTTTGACCATCTCAATCATAAAAAAACTAAAGAGGTAAATAAACAATAAGTAATAATAATAATTCTCAATTTCAGTATTGAGATTTAAATAGGGAAATAATAAATACAGTATAAAAACTAAGACAAAACTAATCTTAAGTCCTTTGTATAAGGTTAATCTAAATAAAGCGGATGTTCTGGTATTGGAGCTAATTTGTGGAGCGAATCTTAAAAATGAATGCTGCAGACCTCCACCAGCAAAAGGAATAAAAAAAGCTAGTGTAGAAAGTAGGTACGAAATAATTCCAAATTCATTCGGCTCTAGAATTTGGATTAAAAGTATAGACGTTATAAATGTAATTACTTTTGTGTAAAAAGAACCTAAGATAATGTAAGCTCCGTCCTTTTTGAAAAAGTTGATAATTGTTTCGCTCATCTCAATGATATAATTTAAGCAAATATACTAAACTACACTTAACATCAAAACTATTATGTATATATGTGATTAAATATGTAAAAAGGAGTTTTAAGAACTCCTTTTTACATACTTAATATAATTAAGCTAATACTTCAGCCACCTTGTCTGCTGCTTCTTGAAGTAAAATTACAGAATGTACTGCTAGGCCACTATCGTCGATTAATTGTTTGGCCTCGGTAGCATTAGTACCTTGTAAACGAACAATTAAAGGAACGTTAATTTCTCCTATATTTTTATAGGCATCTACAATACCTTGAGCAACACGATCGCATCGTACAATACCTCCAAAAATATTTACCAACAAAGCTTTTACGTTTTCATCTTTTAAAATGATACGGAACGCTTGTTCTACTCGAGCTGCGTCTGCTGTACCTCCAACGTCTAAGAAGTTAGCTGGGTTTCCTCCTGCATGCTTAATGATGTCCATGGTAGCCATTGCCAAACCAGCACCATTTACCATACAACCAACATTACCGTCTAATTTAACGTAGCTTAAGCCAAATTCACCCGCCTCAACTTCAGAAGCATCCTCTTCGCGTACATCGCGCATTTCAGCGTAATCTTTATGACGGAAAAGTGCATTATCGTCAATAGATACTTTTGCATCTACCGCAATAATTCTGTTGTCTGATGTTTTTAAAACGGGGTTAATTTCAAATAAAGAAGCATCAGCTCCATCGTAAGCTTTGTATAAACAAGAAACAAACTTTGTCATTTCTTTAAACGCCTTACCTTCTAAACCTAAGTTAAAAGCAACCTTTCTACATTGAAAAGGCATTAAACCTGTAGCAGGATCAATTTCTTCAGTAAAAATAAGATGGGGTGTGTTTTCAGCAACTTCTTCTATATCCATACCACCTTCTGTAGAATACATTAACATGTTTCTTCCAGTAGAACGATTTAAAAGAACAGACATATAAATCTCACTGGTTTCACTTTCGCCAGGATAATATACATCTTCAGCTATTAGTACTTGGTGTACCAATTTTCCTTCAGCAGAAGTTTGGGGTGTTACCAAATGCATTCCTAATATGTTGTTTGCATGAGCTCTCAACTCCTCTAAATTTTTAGCCAACTTTACTCCGCCACCTTTTCCACGACCACCAGCGTGTACCTGAGCTTTAATGATGTGCCATCCAGTACCCGTTTCTTCCGTTAGTTGCTTTGCAGCAGCTACCGCTTGGTCGGCTGTTGTAGCAATCATTCCGCGTTGTATGCCAACACCGTAGCTACTTAGTATTTGTTTACCTTGATATTCGTGTAAATTCATAGTTGTATATTTTGCACTGCAAAAGTAAGTTATTGCTTTGATTTTAGTATAAAAAACTGAAAATTAAAAACAGTTGCCTAATTGAGTGATTGTATGCTTTGTAATTAAAATAAATTTGAACCTTTAAAGCTTTTAAAATTTTGGCTATATGGTGAGTATAGGATAAGTTTTAATGGTATTCGTGAATCAGTAATTTTCCGTTTTTGTTGTATTCTTTGTATTCTTTTATAAAATCCCACTCTTCATTTTCTTTATCGTATTTTAAAAAATAATGTTTGGCAGGTTTCGTGTTTTCATAGAATTCTTCTAGTTCATAAATCAACTTAAATCGGTTTACAAGTACTTTACGCAGCTTTAAATTACCGTTGGAGTGGTATTCGTAATGATATTTAGTAAAGCGCATATTACGCAGTGTTTTAAAGCGATCGGTCTCAATGCCATTTGAGTTAACAAAAAAAGATTTTCGTACCTGATTAGGATGTCTACGAGAATAATGTTTCTGCTCAAAAGATACATTGTCGTAATAATAAAGCCACTTGCCTACCTTATGACCTTTTCTGTAGCGTCCGGTGCTTTTGGTAGAACCATCGTTGTTGTAAGTGGTAACGGTGCCATGAAAAGAGCCATTTTTAAATTTGGCTTCCGTTTTTAATCTTTTCGATTCATAAAAAAAATTAAAACTTCCCGAATACCTTATACCTCCAACAAAGAAAAATTTATGTGATCCGGGGCCTTCTGCGCTCCAACCAAATTTTTTATTTTGACGCTCTTCAGTTCCTAAGCTATTGTCTAGTGTTTGAGCTTGCAGACTTAAACATATAGTAATAAAAGCTATTAATAATCTCATTCTGGATAAATTAAAAAGTTCATTCTTTTTTGTTTAAACTGGTCTAATTCCTCTTGCCAGGAGGCTTTAATTTCTTGTTCCGACCATCCGGCTTCTATCAATACTCTTAGTTCATTAGAGCCAGCTAATTTATCAAAAAAGGAATTAAAAAAAATCAATCCTTTAGAATTGTATTGTTCAAAGCATTCTATTAAATAGCCTAAATTCAATTCATCATCAAAGTCATGTTGTGTTAAATCCCAACCTCGACAACGTTTATTCTCGTGTTTCGGATTTAAAGCACCTTCAGTTGAAATTGGAGTAAAAATATAAGAGCTGGAATCTAGATTTGGAGCGCCTATTATTTGAAATTGATTTTGGGTTCCTCTGCCTATACTTATATCTGTCCCTTCGAACAAGCATAGGGATGGATACAAAGAAATTGATTGTGCATTGGGCAAATTTGGTGAGGGTTTTATGGGCAAATCGAAAGGAGTGCTGTGGCTGTAGTTTTTCATTTCTAGAACGGTTAAATCACAGGTAACGGAATCTTTTAACCAAAAGGAATCGTTTACCATGTTAGCGTATTCTCCAACAGTTAATCCATAAACTATAGGTACGGGGTGCATGCCTACAAACGACTGATATGCCGTATCTAAAACTGGGCCGTCTACATAATGTCCGTTTGGATTTGGTCGGTCTAAAACAAGTAATGGAATCTTGTTTTCTGCACAAGCTTCCATAACGTAGTGCAATGTCGAAATATAGGTGTAATAACGAACGCCTACATCTTGAATGTCAAAAATCATCACATCTACCGATGCTAAATCTGAGGCTTTTGGTTTTTTATTTTTACCGTAAAGTGAATGAATGGGTAAGTTTGTTTTTAAATCTACCTCGTCGTTAATTTGAGCTCCGGCATCTGCTTTACCTCTAAATCCGTGTTCTGGTGCAAATACTTTAACAATGTGAATGTTGCAAGCTAAAAGAGTGTCTACAAGATGTGTTTGGTCTACCGTAGAAGTTTGGTTGGCTACTACAGCAACCCTTTTATTTTTTAATAATGGTAGGTATTCATGCAACTGATTGGCTCCTAAAATAAGCGGACGATTGGACTGAGAAAAACTAAAACTAAAGAAGCCGAAAATGAATAAAATCAAAAGCAGCATTTTAGTATCTTTGGATAGATTTAAATAAAGCATAGAACCTTGAATTTTGAAAAATTTGTAGCCAAGCGTTTGCATGGCAAAAGTAACATAAAGCATTCCATTTCTAAGCCAATTTTAAAAATGGCCATTGCGGCGGTAAGTTTAAGTATTGCAGTTATGATTATATCTATAGCTACAAGCAAAGGCTTGCAACAAAAAATCACCTCCAAAGTTACCGGTTTTACTGCAAATATTCAAGTAAGTTCTTTAGACTTAAACAAATCGCTTGATGCAAACCCGTTTAAAATTGACAGTTCCTTTGCCAAAAGCATACTGGCTATTAAGGGTGTGGATTACTTTCAAACTCAAATCACTAAAAATGCGCTTCTAAAAACAGAATTCGATTTTGAAGGAATTCTTGTAAAAGGAGTAGATAAAAACTACAATTGGGAATTTATTTCTAAAAACTTAGTCGACGGAATTGTACCTAATTATACTTCGGATACAAAATCAAACGATATTGTTATTTCTAAAGTTCTAGCCACAAAACTTCAATTAAATTTAAACGACAAAGCCTTGGTTTACTTTCAAGGTTTAAAAAACAACAAAGCACGTATACGGAAATTTTTAATTGTGGGCATTTACGAAACAGGCGTTGAGCTTTTTGACGATGTTTATATACTGGCAGATTTAAGACATCTGCAGAAAATAAACAGCTGGTCTGAGGATGAGTATAGCTCTATAGAAATAGGGTTAAAATCCAATACAAATCCTAAATTAATTTACGAAGAACTTGAAGATATAAGTCCGTACAATGCTCGCGTACGTTCGGCAAAAGAAATATATCCTCAAATTTTTGACTGGATAAATCTATTTGATTTAAACACGCTCGTTATTTTATTGATTATGCTAATAGTAGCAAGTATAAATATGATAAGTTCCCTGCTGATTATTATTTTAGAACGCACAAAAATGATCGGATTATTAAAGGCCTTAGGAGCTGAGAAATTCTCCATCAAGAAAATATTTTTGTACCATGCTTTTTACCTACTCAGAAAAGGATTGGTAATAGGAAATGTAATTGGTTTAAGTTTAATTGGCATCCAATATTTTTTGGAACCAATACAACTCGATCCTGCGCATTATTATGTTAAGGCACTGCCTGTATATTTATCGCTAGAAAATTGGTTGCTTATTAACTTAATTACTATAGTAATATGCATGTTTATACTGCTTATTCCAACAGTACTCATCCATAAAATAGAACCCGTAAAAGCTTTGCGTTACGAATAACTTAACAAGGCTTGTTTTAGTTTTTCTAACATCGAATCGTTAAACTGAAAATGTGTAACAAATCGAATTTGAGTTGCGCTTATGGCAGAGCATAAAATATTTTTATCCTTTAGGTAAGCAACTAAACCAGCGGGCTTATCGGTAGAAAATATAATAATATTAGTTTCTACAGGTAAAACCTCTCCCACAAAAGCTACTTGAGCAAGCACTGTTTCTATCTCTTTAGCTCTACGGTGGTCTTCTTTTAACAAATCAACATGATGGTCTAGTGCAAAATCGCATGCAGCAGCTAGGTATCCAGCCTGACGCATTCCTCCACCTAACACTTTTCGTATGCGCTTGGCTTGTGCAATAAATGTATGCGTTCCAAGTAAAAGTGATCCTATTGGTGCGCCTAATCCTTTAGACATACAAACCGAAATACTATCGAATATGCTGCCGTACTCATTTGGCTTAGTATTGGTTTTAACCATCGCATTAAACAAGCGTGCACCGTCCATGTGAAAAGCCAATTTGTTGGATTTACAAAATACGGACAGATCCTGTAAATCACTTAATTGGTAGCAAGCTCCCCCACCCTTGTTGGTTGTATTTTCTACAGAAACTAAACTTGTTCTAGGAAAGTGAACGTTTTCTTCTTTTAAGGAATCCTTTACTAAAGCAACCGTAATTTTACCGTTAACACCTTTTAAAAGATTTACAGATGCCGAAGAATTAAAAGCAATTCCACCTCCTTCGTACTGATAAATATGCGAGCTGTAATCGCAAACAACTTCATCGCCGGCTTGTGTATGAACTTTTATAGCAATTTGATTTGCCAT
>CAWVTK010000085.1:0-8236 GCA_963933205.1 uncultured Flavobacteriales bacterium | reverse complement strand
CAGGAAAGTTAAAATCAGTTTTTAGAATTGTGTTTCCCACTTTCTTTTTCGTTTATTTGTTCTTGTTTGTATGCTAGTATAATCTGCATCACTAGTTGATGGCGAATTACATCTTTTTCATTTAAATAAACAATTCCTATATCATTTACTTTAGATAAAAGCTCTAAAGAATGACGCAATCCAGACTGTTGTCTATTTGGCAAATCAATTTGAGTTAAATCGCCGGTCACTACAAATTTAGCAGATCGTCCCATTCGTGTAAGGAACATTTTCATTTGTTGAACTGTGGTATTCTGAGCCTCATCTAAAATTACAAAAGCATTGTCCAAGGTCCTTCCTCTCATAAAAGCTAAAGGGGCAATCTGAATAATTCGTTCTTCAATCAAGGCCTTCAATTTTTCCGAGGGAATCATATCGTTCAAAGCATCGTATAAGGGTTGCATATACGGATCCAGCTTGTCCTTCATATCGCCTGGTAAAAAACCTAAATTTTCGCCCGCTTCAACGGCCGGACGTGTTAAGATAATTCGTTTAACCTCTTTATTTTTTAAAGCCCGAACTGCTAAAGCAACCGCAGTATATGTTTTACCTGTACCGGCTGGGCCAACAGCAAAAATCATGTCTTTGGACAATGCCAAGGCAACAAGCTTACGCTGGTTTGCAGTTCTTGCTTTAATCACTTTACCATGATTACCATGTACAACCACATCATCTTCAAGTTCTAAAACCGCATGATGATCTTCCATAATAATACGGTCAATATTACTATCCGTAAGTCTATTGTACTTATTAAAATGCGCTATTAAAACCTCTAGTTTCAATTCAAACTGATCGATAACCTCTTCTTCACCCAAAACGATAATTGTGCTGCCGCGTGTAATTATCTTAAGTTTTGGGTAATACGATTTAATCAAATCCAATTTGGTGTTTCTGGCACCGTAAATCTCTACAGGGTCTATGCCGGATAGTTCAATCTTTTTTTCTGCCAAATAGCTGGTATTTATTTAGTTAAATGAAATTAAGTAAATTTCTTTACAACTTAGATTATTTGCTTAATTTTAGACTCACAAAATTAAACTTTTCATTCTTTTATTTCAAGCAAAATTAGCTGTTTTTCAGCAACATGGCAATTATTACACTTACAAGCGATTACGGAACCAAAGATTATTTTACCGCTGCTATTAAAGGAGCTCTAATTTCAGAGGCTCCAGAGGTTAATATCGTAGACATTTCTCATGAAATCTCGGCATTTAACATTGAGGAAGCCGCCTACATATTAAAAAATGCTTACCACCATTTCCCGCAAGGAACCATTCACATGATTGGTATCGATGCAGAAGCAACCTCTACAAAAGCTCATATAGTTTGTAAAGTAGATGGTCATTATTTTATTGGTGCAGATACAGGGATATTCTCATTGATGTTTCCGCGTTTTAAACCCGAACAAATTATTGCACTAAACATTGCTCAAGAAGACGACAGTATTCCTTTTCCTATGAAAGATGTATTCGTAAAAGCAGCCTGCCACATTAACCGCGGTGGCACACTTCAAGTTATTGGACGTCGGGTTAATAAACTAAAAGACTTAATCGATTTTCAGCCTACATTATCTGCCGATAGGAAAACACTCAATGGACAGGTTATTTATATCGATCATTACGGAAATGTGATTAGTAATATTACCGAAAAAGTATTTAAAGAATCTTTTGCCAGCGCAGAATTCGAAATAAAATTACCTAGAAAACATAGCATTAAAACACTGCATAAATCTTACAGTCAAGTTACCGAAGGAGATATGTTAGCGCTGTTTAATTCTGCAGGTCATTTAGAAGTTGCCATTAATAAGGGCGACTCTAACTCTGCTAACGGAGCAAGTGGTTTGCTAGGAATAAAAATAAAAGACCGTATAAGCATCGAATTTTTATGATTACACGAATAGTAAAACTGAACTTTAAACTAGAACACCTGGAAGAGTTTAAGTCTATTTTTGAAAAGAGTAAAGAAAAAATCCTTTCTCAAAAAGGCTGTAAAAAAGTAGAAATGCTTCAGGATGTGAATACGAAAAACATTTTCTTTACATACTCGTTATGGGAAACTGAAATAGATTTAAATAATTATAGAAACTCTGAACTCTTTGCTGGGGTTTGGGCTAAAACAAAAATATTATTTAACGACAAGCCCTTAGCTTGGAGTACAAAAAAATTAAATGAAGCGTAATGATTAGTATTCTTAAAAAGGAATTCAATAGCTTTTTTAGCTCGATATCGGGCTATGTGGTCGTGGTGGTTTTTTTACTTTTAAATGGTTTATTTCTGTGGATTTTTCCGGGATCTTTTAATCTACTAGACGCTGGATATGCAGGCTTAGATGGTTTGTTTTTTTTAGCTCCGTGGGTGTTTTTATTTTTAATTCCAGCTTTAACCATGCGGTTTTTTGCAGATGAAATAAAAACAGGAACCATAGAGCTGCTTCTTACAAAACCCATTGGCGAGTTAAACCTTGTATTTGGTAAGTTTTTAGCAGGACTATCTGTATGTTTAATTGCACTCTGCCCAACCTTAATTTACTTAGCTAGCATATACTTTTTAGGGCAACCGATAGGTAATTTAGACTGGGCTGTAACCATCGGATCCTACTTAGGGCTTATTTTACTCTCCGGGGTATACGTATCTATAGGCGTATTTGCTTCCTCTTTAACAGAAAATCAAATTGTTTCCTTTTTACTAGCACTTTTATTTTGCTTTTTCTGTTTTACAGGTTTTGAGCAAATTGCAAAACTACTTAGCCATACTGGCCTAGAGTTAAGCATAGAAAAACTAGGCATTAGTTACCACTACGATGCCATAAGTAGAGGGGTTATAGACACAAGAGATGTCCTTTATTTTATGAGTGTAATATGCCTTTTCATCTACGGCAGTAAACTTTCACTCCAAAGCAGAAAATGGTAATGAAAAACAAAAAACAGGACATCGCGCAATTTCTAGGCATCCTACTCATCCTAGTATTCATTAACTTTATTGGTTCTTTAAAACACGAGCGATTTGACCTCAGTAAAGAAGGACGCTATTCGCTTTCAAACGCAACAAAAAATCTGCTTGCAAGCTTAGACGATTACATTTATATTGAAGTTTTTTTAGAAGGTGATTTTCCTGCTGGTATAGAACGATTAAGCCTAGAAACACGTCAAATACTATCCGAATTTAAAACCCATAACAAGCTAGTACAATTCACCTTTATAAATCCTACGGAAAATAAAGACGAAAAAACCAGAAACGAAATCATCAAACAACTTTACGAGAAAGGATTGAACCCAACAAACCTTCAGGTAAAAGAGGGCGATAGTTATTCCGAAAAAATCATTATTCCAGGAGCTATAGTAAAACTTGGAGGCAAGGAAGTAGTTGTTCAATTACTAAAAAATCAAATTGCATCTAGTCCAGATCAAAACCTCGAGCAATCTATTCGAGAACTGGAATATGAATTTACCAATGCAATTAAACAACTACGTAAGCCTTTTAAGCCAAGTATTGCTTTTGTAACAGGCCACGGTGAACTGGACGACAGAGAAATAGAAGACCTTAATGCAAGTCTTTCTGCTCAATATTCCGTTGGCAAAGTAGACCTAAGAGCGTTTGAAATAGACAGCCTAGGACAAGCAGACTTAGCAAAAAAACTAGAAGAACTTAAGAGCAAAAAACTACTGATCATTGCCAAACCTACACAAACCTTTCAAAAGCTAGACAAGTACTTTATTGATCAGTATATTATGAACGGCGGAAAAGTTGTTTGGATGTTAGATGCAACAAACGCAGATATGGATTCGCTAGCTAATAGAGGTTCTTTCTTGGCCGTTCCACTAAGAGATTTAAACCTAGCAGACCAATTGTTTAAGTATGGAATTCGAGTAAATAGTGATTTAATCGAAGACATTTCATCCTCAAAAATACCCGTTCCTGTTAATTTTATAAACGATGCTCCAAAATGGGAATTAAGGCCGTGGCGCTATTTCCCTGTATGTATTCCAACCTCGAAACACCCTATTACAAGCAATTTAAATGCTGTAAAATTTGATTTTGTTAGCTCTATAGACACCGTAAACACGAGTACTGAAATTAAGAAAACCATACTATTACACTCATCACCCTACACAAAAGTAGTGAACACTCCTTACGAGGTGAGTTTACAAAACGCCTTAGATCAGCCCGTTCAAGAAGAGTTTATAAGTGGATCAAAAGCTACTGCTGTTTTATTAGAAGGTATTTTCGAATCTACGTACAAAAACAGAATAAACACGCAAAGTAATAAACTAAGCTTTAAAGAGCTAAGTAAACCAACAAAAATGCTGGTAATTTCGGATGGAGATATCGCACAAAATCAAATCGTTAGAGGAGCTGTAATGCCTTTAGGTTACGATAATTACGAAAAGCGACAATACGGAAATAAAGATTTTGTATTAAACGCCATTGACTATCTTTTAGAAGACGATGCTTTAATTGAGGTAAGAACCAGGGAATTAAAAATGAGGCTGTTAGATGTACAAAAAATAAATAAAGAACGTAACTTTTGGCAAGTTATTAACTTAGTAATTCCCCTTATACTTCTTCTAATGTTTGGATTGGTGAAACACTATTTAAGAAAGAAAAAGTTTGCACATGAAAACTAAAAACATAATTTACATAGCTGCATTGGCCTGTTTAGGCTTAGTAAGCTACAAGCTACTTAACAGCGAAAAAGCCATGAGCCGAACCGACAGGAGAGATTTTGCTGTTGCCGACACAAGCGCCGTTGTAAAAGTTATTTTAAGCTCCAAACTCCCCGAAACAGCCGTTTTAGAAAGAGTAACCGAAAATTACT
Organism: uncultured Flavobacteriales bacterium; assembly: GCA_963933205.1. Classification (GTDB taxonomy): domain Bacteria; phylum Bacteroidota; class Bacteroidia; order Flavobacteriales; family UBA7430; genus UBA6772. The sequence continues at coordinate 3,382 of CAWVTK010000085.1, read as the reverse complement.
GGACGGTAAATGAAAATTACAAAGCTAGAAAATCGGCAGTTTTCTACCTCTTAAAAACACTCCAACGCATGGAAATTGCCCACCCTGTTCCGCTCGCTATGCGCGAAAATGTATTGGGAAACTTAGCCATTCGAGGAATAAAAGTACAGGTATTTTTAAACGATGGCACAGAAAAGATTTTTTATGTTGGGGGCGAAAACCAAGAATTATCTGCAAGTTTTATGATGCTTCAAGGAGCTACAGATCCCTACGCAGTTCATATACCTGGATTTAAAGGCTATTTATCTTCCCGGTTTTTTACTCAAGAATTTATTTGGAGAGACAAAACAGTACTAAACTACGATAACCTAGCTATAAAAACAATAAGCTTGCGTTATTATACTCCAAAATTGGAAAAAGAATCTTTTATTTTAACAGAAAATGACCAGCAATTTTCTTTATCGAATATTGAGGGAACATCAAACGAAGAGATAGACCCAAAGAAATTACAACTTTATTTGGGCTCTTTTAGAAAACTAAATTCCGAAGGCTTTATTTCTGGCTCGCTTAATGTAGATTCTCTTTTAAATACAACTCCTATATTCGACTTAAAAGTGCGCAATAAGGATGGAGAACAAACACAAGTTACAGCCTACTATAAAAAAGCCAAAGACGGCGCTAGAGTAGATGGTGAAACCACTATGAGAGATCCAGAAAGAATGTATGCACTGGTTAATAATACGGATTGGGTATTAATTCAATCCAATACATTTAACAAAGTAATGAAGACCAAGAGCGAGCTAAAAATTAAGTAAGTATACAGTTCTATTTGTTCAAAAGTCCTTTGGAATTGTGAATAAACGAAGCTAAAGAATGCACATTCAATTTACGCTATGCTCTATATTTGATTATCGAAATTAAACAAAACTCACAATGAAGTTTATTGTATCCAGCTCAAAGCTTTTAAAGCAATTACAGACCATTAGTGGTGTAATTAACTCCAGTAATACCTTGCCAATTCTCGATAATATTTTATTTGAGATTGAAAACAACAACCTACACATTTCTGCTTCAGACCTAGAAACCACTATGTCTACAGCCTTAGATGTAGAGGCAGACACAAATGGAAGTGCCGCAATTCCTGCAAAACTTCTTTTAGACACTTTAAAAACCTTTCCAGAGCAACCGCTTACCTTCCTAATTGATCAAGATAAAAACAATATAGAAATCAGTTCTGATCAAGGGAAATACGCCTTAGCATTTCAAAATGGCGACGAATTTCCTAAAGCACCAGGAATTGAAGCTGCAAGTACTGCACTTATTCATTCTGATATTATTGCAACGGGAATTAACAAAACTATTTTCGCCACTGGAAACGACGATTTACGCCCAGTAATGTCGGGAGTGTTTTGTCAATTTAGCGATACCGGTCTAACCTTAGTTGCAACAGATGCACATAAACTAGTTCGGTATACAAGACATGACGTTACAAGTGAGCAGAGCGCCGAATTTATTTTACCAAAAAAACCCTTAAACATTCTTAAAGGTATTTTAGCTGCAGCTAACGAAGATGTTAAGATTGAATACAATGAAACCAACGCAAAATTTAGCTTCGGATCCATCGTTCTTACCTGTCGTTTAATAGATGGTAAATACCCAAATTACAATGCAGTTATACCTCAAGAAAACCCAAATAAACTAACAGTAGATCGCTTATCTTTCTTAAACTCTGTAAAAAGAGTTTCGATTTTTTCAAACAAAACTACTCATCAAGTTCGTTTAAAAATTGCGGGTAACGAAATGCATATTTCTGCAGAAGATTTAGACTTCTCTAATAAGGCAGACGAGCGTCTTTCCTGTCAGTATGAAGGTTCTGACATAGAAATTGGCTTTAACTCTCGCTTCTTAATGGAAATGATTTCTAATTTAGAAACAGACCAGGTTCACCTAGAAATGTCGGCACCAAACCGTGCAGGAATACTTCTTCCAGAAGGCAATTCTAATGAGGGGGAAAACATATTAATGCTAGTTATGCCGGTTATGCTTAACAACTAATTAAACATTGAGTACAAAAAAACCACGCTATGCGTGGTTTTTTTTTGTGCTCAGTATTATTCGTATTGCACATCGTTTGCTAAATATAAAAGTGTGCACTGCTCTGTAACCTTTAGTTGGTAACCTCTACCCGCCTCTAGCTCTCCAATACCATTAAATCCCCAGTTAGGAAGAAAAGCATTGCCCAAATAATCCTTCACAATAACTAATTGATCAGAAGCTACAAGAGTAGCAAAAACAAGATCGGTTAAGGCAGGATCTACCCTGAGGTAAGCAATCAAATTCCAACCATCGAAAAAGCTTAATAAGGCGTCTTCGGGTTGAACCTGTGCACCGTAAACATCAAACACAGAGGCAACACTTGATTTGATTTGATATCCTTGACCTACAGACAAATCGCCTATTCCATTAAAGTCCCATTCTGGTAAGTAAGCATTTCCTTCAAAATCTTTTGCAATGATAACACTCGATTGTACGGGAGAAATGAAAGAGGAAAAATTTGTGTTTTCTGGAATAATATACGTTGATATGATTGACCAACCCAAAGGCAATACTAGTGTTTGAAAAGGATCTATGGACGTTTCGCAATCGGAACTAAAGGTAAAACTACCACCATAAGACCAGGAATTTGGCGGCCAAGGGTATTCTTGAATATACAATCGATATTGTTCTCCATTTGTAGAAACAGCGCCATCTACCAACCAAGAATATGCTCCAGTATTGGCTACCACATCAATTTGAAAAACAGTTGTATTTGTTTCTATATTTAACAAACTAATTTGTACAAGTCCATTAGGATCTCCTCCATTCCATGTAATTAAAACGGGCTCATCAAGACAGAGTACTTCTGCGATTGGAAGTAAAGCAAGATTCGAATACACACAAGATCCATCCTCATAAGTAGCCTCAAGATTATAATTTTCCGCACTTTCATTCATGCAACCTAAAATATCGAAATCAAAGAAACAAGAGCCGTCATCAAAACTGGCTAAGGGGTCGAAATTAGAAGCAAATTCTGATATACAACCACAGCTTCCGTTTATAAAAAAGCTTCCAGTACTCGAGCCTGAATCGCCAGCCAGCAGCTCACCTTCTTGGAGCAATTCCCAAGAAACTTCGTCTTGATAAGTACCCCCATCTAAGCTGAAGGTATAGCAGCCATCGGACAAACAAAACTCCGCAAAGCCCTGTAATCCATCATTTAAGGTGTTGTTTAGGATTGACTCTTGCTCAAAATTTAAAACCTCTAAATAGTTCTGATTCCAACCATCTCCATACGAGTCGTACATATTTAAAACTAGTAAGACATCCTCTCCACAATCTAAAGGATAGGTACACGTTCCATCGT
>CAWVTK010000084.1:0-8388 GCA_963933205.1 uncultured Flavobacteriales bacterium | reverse complement strand
AATACTCAGGATTTTTCACATAATCACTCAAACCTTCGTGTTTAAGGGTTTCTTTTAAATCGTAGCGTAGGCAAAGGTCTTTGTAAAAGAGTTCGAGAACTGAGTCGTTGTGTGTGCCAAACGAGAATTTATCGAAAGATGGTTTCTCGTTTTTGTATAATATATAGGCAGTATCTATTCGTGTAATTACTCTAAACGAACGTATTCAAATGCGTTTAAAACAATTTTTTTAAGCAAAAATTTCTCCTCTGTTTTTAATTTACCTATCGGAATTCTAAGGGTTTCTTTTTTTACGGCAGTTACTTTTAGGATAAAGTCTGGATGCGAAAGTACATTTGTCCATCCTGTTTTTAAGCAAAACGTACCATCTGCCTGAGAAAAGGTACTGTACTGTGATTTAGAAATTGTATTTTTTAACGTAACGATGGCATCTTCAACAGGGCTTCCATTTTGATCTACAACCTTTCCGAACACCTTTTTTTTACCTGGCAGGTAATCAATATTGTAATAATGCGCATCTGCTGGTTTTTCTATTTTGCCAAACATAGGAATGGAGTAGGGGCTATCAGAAGTAAATTCTCGAAAAGGTAAGGCGTTTACAGGGTGCTTTAAACCGCCTATAATTTCCTCCTTGTTGGAGTTTACATAAAATTTATTTTTACTCCGATCTACCAAACCATAACAACTCTCGTTTGGGCAGTCGTCGCTTAGTACCCCACGAGTATCTTGAAAGCTCCACCAAGAATAGCCGCTTGCTCCAGCCGATCTAAATTTGTTAAGAGAATAGCGCATAAACGCTAACTGATCGGGTACTGTACCAGACGCCAAGTTCATCGGATCGCATTCTTCCAGGGTATTAAGGCCTGTTTCTCCTACAATCCAAGGTTTTGTTATGTTCTTGGAAATCCAATACAATTTTGATTCAAAACGCTCCAAAAGGCTTAAGTTTTTGGACCAATAAGGATAAGCATGAAACGATAAAAAGTCTACATCCATGAGTTCTGGATCCCACTCGCTCACAATTTTATAATGGGTTAGGCCAATGGTGGTGAGGTGATTTGGGCTGGCGTCTTTAATTGCTTTAGTGTAGCTTTTTACAAAGGCGGTAGTTTCCTTTTTACTATAGTTGCCACGGTCAAAGTAAATCGGCTCGTTGTAAAGGTCGTAAGCCAGTATGCTTTTATTTTCAGAAAGTTCTTGTGCTACTGTACTAAAAAAGTTTAACTGATTATCGGCCTGAGTTTCTACAGCACTTAGCAGTAAAATTACGCGCAGCTGGTTTTCTTCTGCATAGCCAAGTAAGGTTTTAAGAAGTGGCACAAGCCCATTTTTAATATTCTTATTTCCGAATTCCGAATTCGATACATCAATTTTAGTCCAGGTATGAAAGCCTTCTTCAAAGGCATCTGTTGCAGTAAAGCCTGTAAGTCGTATGGCGTTAAAACCCATGTCTTTAATTGAGGCGAAATGGCTTCTAATAACCGCATGTGTTTTGGTCGAGTCGCTTCCCCAGGGTTTGGTGCTTTCGCCTAATTTTATTCCGTAATTGGGATGGTATCCTTTTCGTGGACTGGCGTAAAAATTTGAGCTACGGTCTGCATCGGTACTAAATACATCAACAGAGTAATTCATTACCATTGGGTAAAAAGACCTGTTACCGTCAAAAAACTCCTTTTTATCTAGTCGAATATAGTTTAAAAATTGCCCATTATCAAAGAGCCATTCGCCCTGTTTATGGCCTTTTTTTATAGTGCCTAATGCTCCTTGTTGGTTGTATATCGTTCCGGTCACAATCGAAGAATCCATTTTGTGCAACCATACATTAGTTTCGGAGCAAAAAATATGATCCACAGAATAATTTTGCTGCTTACAACTAAGCATGCACAACACAATGAAAACTAAAGACGTGTAGACATATTTTTTCATGAGCTTGTTTCAATTTTAAGCCAGCAACTATACGCGTTCTATAATAGTAGCGTAGCCTTGGCCTACTCCAATACACATGGTGCACAGGGCGTAGCGTTTGTTCTGCTTTTGCAATTCGAGAGCAGCAGTTTGTATAATACGCGTACCAGAAACACCGAGTGGATGACCTAAGGCAATGGCACCTCCATTCGGATTAATACGCGCATCGTCGTCTTTTAATCCTAAAGCTCTTATACAAGCCAAGGCTTGTGCCGAAAAAGCCTCGTTTAGTTCAATAACATCCATGTCTGCCAGCGTTAATCCGGCTCTTTTCAAAGCTTTTTCGGATGCTTTAACTGGGCCAATCCCCATAATACGAGGTTCTACACCAGCCACAGCCGAGCTTACTATTTTAGCCATGGGTTTCAAATTGTATTTCGCAATGGCCTCTTCCGATGCCAAAAGCATGGCTGCAGCCCCATCGTTTAAACCCGATGCATTTCCGGCAGTTACAGTACCGTCTTTTTTAAAGGCAGTTCTTAGTTTTCCTAGTATTTCTAAAGAGCTGTTGGCTTTAATAAACTCATCTTTTGAAAAAACAATAGGCTCTTTTTTTCGCTGAGGTATTTCTACGGCAATGGTTTCCAAGTCAAATCGACCTTCTGCTTGCGCTCGTGCAGCTTTTAACTGAGATTTTACAGCAAATGCATCCTGATCTGCTCTAGAAATAGTGTACAATTCTGCCAAATTTTCGGCAGTAGTACCCATGCCATCTGCACCATACATGGCCTCTAATTTTTTATTTACAAAGCGCCAGCCAAAACTAGAATCGTGCATTTCTACATCTCGCCCAAATGGTTTCGAAGCCTTAGAGGTAACCCATGGTCCACGTGTCATGTTTTCCATACCACCGGCCAGCATAACTTCTGCATCGCCTAATTGTATTACCCTACTCGCATTTACAACAGCGGCCATTCCGGAGGCACACAGGCGGTTTACCGTTTCGCCGGGAACAGAGTAGGGCAGCCCAGCTAAAAGTGCCGACATGCGCGCAACGTTTCTATTGTCTTCTCCCGCTTGGTTGGCGCAGCCCATATGTACATCCTCAATAGAATCTTTAGGTACTTTTGGGTTTCTATCCAATAAAGTTTTAATAACAAGCGCACCTAAATCGTCTACACGAGTGCTTGCTAAAGCACCTCCAAAATTTCCGAATGGTGTTCTAATGGCGTCTATAATATATGCAGTTTTCATGTTTTTTTTGTTTTATCTAAGGAGCTAAAAAAATCTAGAATTCCCATTGTTTACCAGTTCTGTATACTGTTCCTTTAAACAAGGCAACAGTTTTATGTTCTTGATTCGTAATAGTAATGTGGTATACACCAATTTTATGCGAAAGGCTCATTTCTTCGGTTCTAGCTGTTAGTACATCTCCTTCTTTACAGGGAGCGGTATGCGAAATAGAAGTTTCTACGGAAACCGACTTTACACCGTGTCCATTGGCTGCAAAGGCCAAGGCGCTGTCTGCTAAGGAATAACTTATTCCACCGTGTAAAATAGCAAAACCATTGAGCATTTCTTTACGAACCGACATCTTAAGTACAGAAATACCTGCGCCATCTTCAATACGAACAATGCCGAGCCATTGGCTAAAGGCATCGTTTTTAAACATTTTATCTACGATATTCTTCGGATGTAAATCCATTAAAAAAAGTTGTGTTGTTCGCGCACCATTTTTCGTAACAAGGGGCTTGGTCGGTAACGGTCTTCGCCGTAATTTGCATACAGTTCTTCCAGCTGATTTAAAACCAGTTCTAGGCCAATTTCATCGGCCCAAGCCAACAAACCTTTTGGGTAGTTAACTCCTTTAGTCATCGCTAAGTCTAGGTCTTTTGCAGAGGCAATGTTTAAAAACAGCGCATCTACCGCTTCGTTAATAAGCATAACCAAAATACGCTTTACTATTTTTCCGCCTAACTCTCTGTTTGTATTCGGGCTCGGATTTACAGCATTTTCGCTGTAGTCGTAAAAACCATGTCCAGTTTTTCGACCCAACCTACCGGCTTCCAACAGTCTTTTTTGAGAAAAAGAGGGCCTGTAACGCGGATCGTAAAAGAAGGCCTTAAATACCGTTTCGGTAACCACATAATTCACATCGTGCCCAATATAGTCTGTCAGCTCAAAAGGCCCCATTCTAAAGCCTCCAATTTCTTTCATAGCCCAATCTATCGTAGCTATGCTGGCTATACCTTCCTCTAGCATACGTATGGCCTCGCCGTAAAAAGGACGTGCCAATCGGTTTACAATAAACCCAGGAGTGTCTTTGGTTACTACGGTAACCTTTCCCCAAGAGTCAATAATATTCCGGGCTTTTAGGGCATTACTTTCGTGTGTTTGTAATGCCGGAATAATTTCTACCAAGGGCATTAAAGGCGCGGGGTTAAAGAAATGAATTCCGAGAACACGTTCTGGCTTTTTACATGCTGCAGCAATAGAGGTTATGGATAGGGAAGAGGTATTGCTGGCCATAATACAGCCTTCGGAAACCAAAGTTTCAAGGGCAGTAAACACGCCTTTCTTAATCTCTAAGTTTTCTACAATGGCTTCAATTATAAGACCCGAAGCTGCGAGAGACTCTAAACGAGAAGCATAAGAGATGCGTGCGTTAAGTGCTTCAGTTTCTAGCGCAGACATTCGTTTTTTCTCTACCAAGCGCGCCAGTATTTTTGCCAGTTTCGCTTTAGAAAGCTCTAATGCTTCTACATTGGTGTCAAACAACACAACCTCATGTCCGGCTTTAGCGGCAACCTGTGCAATACCAGAGCCCATAGCTCCTGCACCAATAATTCCAACTTGTATCATTTAGTTTCCTTTAAATTTTGGAGTACGTTTTTCCAAAAAAGAGGCTACCCCTTCTTTATAATCGTATGTTTTTCCAGCTCTAGTTTGCAATTCTTCTTCTAATGCGAGCTGTTCTGTTAAATTGTTGGTCATAGATTGGTTTAAGGCCCTTTTAGTTAGGCCCAAACCAATGGTGGGTAATTGAGCTAGTTTTGTAACTATTTTGAGACTTTCTTCTTGCAGTATTTCATCCGAGTAAACTTTGTAAATCATGCCGAGATTTTCTGCATCTGTTGCACTAACTTTTTCGGCCAACATCATTAAAGCGGTGGCTTTTTGTAGCCCAATCATTCTGGGTAAAAAAAAGGTTCCGCCAGAGTCTGGAATTAAACCAATTTTACTAAAAGCCTGAATAAACACAGCAGATTCTGCAGCTAGCGTTATGTCGCAGGCCAAAGCAATGTTAGCTCCTGCACCTGCAGCAACCCCATTTACAGCGCAAACAATGGGCTTTTCTATTCGGCGTAATAAGCTTACAATAGGATTGTAGTGCTCCCGAACAATGGCATCTAATTTCGGGCCATTTGGATCGGTAATTTCTTGTAAATCTTGACCAGCGCAAAACGCTTTGCCCTCGCCGGTGAGTAAAACAGCTCTTACTTCGGGGTTCGTTTCACAGTCTTTTAAAATGGTTTGCAAGTACAGAGCCATTTCTTGGTTAAAACTGTTGTATACTTTTGGTCGGTTAAGTTTTACAAAACAAACGTTGTGCGCTATATAATGTTCTATGGTTTTCATGTCTTCATGATTAAGAAATCAAATTTACACTAATTTTGGTTTCTTTAGCTTTGCATGTAAAGACATAATTGTGTGTTCTTAGCTTTTCAAAACAAACAGCTTTAATTTAGTACTTTCTTATTTTGTAAACCTTCCCCTCTTTGTTAAAATAGAGATACACATACACATAACAAACGTAGTATTTTTTACCTATATAGTAAGTCCATAAACTGGAGTGCGCATTATTGTACTCATCGCCTAAAAGGTTTTTTACCTCAGTCTTATTTAAACCCTCTAAAAGTTTTTTCTTCACAATGGAATCTAACATATACTTTCGATAATCTCGATTTAATTGCCAATCGTAGATGTCAAATTCAATTTTTTTACGAAACAGTATACTCATTCGTTTTATGTATTTAAAACAAGTTACCATATGGGGAGTAAAAAGCTTTTAAATTACAGTTTTTTTAGCAACCATGCAAGCGTATTAAATATAGAGTGGTACTTGTTAAGCGTGGGTGTTTTTAGTCAATAAAATTAACTTTGTGCACCAAAAGTGCACTATTTTTTGCTGCTTTGGTTTTCCATTCCTTAAAACCGCACTGCATTGCCAATGCAGCTAAATGCGGGGCGGCAACTGTTGCCAAAAACTCCAATTTATGCCTGCTATCCTCATTCAGTTGCCATGCATCTGGTAGGGCAAGATTGGGTGCAATGGCACTTAGCTTTATTTGCGGTAACGTTCTAATTTTGTCACTAAACTCGAAGATAAAGTGCATTGGGTGTTGTTTAATAAGCTTACCGATAAGTATTTGGTGGCTGAAAACAAACTGCGCTTTTGAAAATAATTAATCAGGTTGTTGGCAACGCTATTTAGCAAAGAATCATTTTCTTGTAAATTATCGATCAGGTACTGTGTGCTGATGTTCATTTGGACATAGACACTGTCTAAAGACTGCCCCATATTTTCGATGAGCAGGTAATGCCCTTCTATAAATTCTTTAAACAGTCCACTGGTTTTAAAATTGGGCTGGTTAAAATTGGTGCTTCTAAACTGTAGGAGCATTTCTGGAATGCGCTCGGTTTGTTTTCGAACAATTACGGGCATTTCTTGCACTGCTTTCCGGTACGGAATGAACCAGCGAACATAACTGTCGGTGTCGATTCCCGCTATAAAATCTGCATCTTCTTGCTGTATGCGTTGCTGTTCTTCTTGAATCGTTTTTTGCACCTGATTTTGGTCAGCAAACAAGGCATTTTTTTGGTAGAGCTTTTCCAAATACCGCCAAGCAGACAACGCATTGCCATAAGCCCCCTGTGCTTTGGCATAGGCTGCAAACTTTGTGTTATCTGGACTGTTTGCAAAAACCAAACGATCTATTTCATTTAAATGAGTACCTTTTAAATAGCTGTTTTCTGTGGTAATCGTCAACACCAAACTGCTCTTGTCTTGGGTGTTTAAAAGGGCCATGCCAGTATAATTTTTTGGGTAATCTAGGCTAAAATGTCCTAGGCTATCTGCAACCGTTGTTGCTAAATCTACTGTTTTGTAATACTCAAATCCGGTAAGACTAATTTCTTGTCCGGCGTGTTGTGGCAAGTTGCCTTGTAAGCTTTGGCTCTGTAGCGCACTACTAAAAGCAAGTAAGCAGGTTAAAAGTAGGTAGTTCATTTTGTAGTGTTTAAAATTCTAAAAAAGGGTAGATTAAAAGAAAGTATTAGTCTTTAATGCAACGAACAGTAAAACCGAAGTTACGATTATAGGAGTTAAAACTGCTGCTAGTGCTCCTGAAGTAGAAGAATCTTGTAGCCAAAGACACCCAAATTGGCTAACAAGCTATTATTACTGTTGCGGTAACCAGCGAGCGGAAGTTTCAAAAGACTACTAAAAGCGGTAGCAGTATTCGTGATTACTAATCCTGTTATTTCTGCTTCGGTAGGTACTCTATATCCAGTAGGACAGGGGTTGTTTACGCCATTTACCCCTTGCCATAAATTATCGTTCTGTGTTGTTCGCCAATCTGAAGACCCTGTAATAAAGTCTGTATGTCCTGGTGCATCTGTTGCAAATGTTGCACTTGTAGACCCACTGGTTCTACTCTCATGCCCATCTGCAGCTCTATCCCACTGGTACAAGTTGCCATAAGCATCAGTACTCGAGCTGGCTACTTGTGCAGCGCCTAAGTTTCGGTCCATCCAAATGTTTCCATTAGGGTCAACTACATCGTTGGTGTCTAAAGCATCTACCATGGCTTGCACCTCTGCCTGTGTGCAGGAGATGAAAAAGCTACTGCAACGTTGGTAATATAATCTTGGTAAGCTCCTTCAGTTGCATCTTCACCCGTTACATCAGGTAAAGTTGCATTTAAATTTGCAAGGGTAGTTGTGCCACTTAAGTTTGCCAAAACTGCAGCGCTTGCAGCAGCATTAGCAACGCCAACAGGGCTCTGTCCAAAACACTCAGACCATGCACCGTCGCCATAAATTTTTAAACAGCTGGAAGAAAGGTCGTAAATCATCAGACCATTTACGGGAGTGGCTACGTCAGTAATGTTGGCCACACGAGGCATTATAAGTCCACTGTTGGTAGAAACAATGCCGAGGACTCCTTCGGGTGTGGTAGTACCTATTGCTACCTGTGCTAAGGTGCTAAATGAAGTGATTAAAAATAAATGTTGGGTTTTCATCATGAGTTCGAGTTAATTCAAAATTTGGAGCGGTTTAAGATTTGGGGGTGGTTCAAAATTTCAAGTACAAATTTAATAAATTATTCAATAAGTCAAGTATTTAGCAACATATATTTATGCATGTATAATTCTGTAGGTTCGTGTTTTTGCTCCAATGTACTTAGGGTATTTAGCTGTG
>CAWVTK010000083.1:0-8478 GCA_963933205.1 uncultured Flavobacteriales bacterium | reverse complement strand
AATTTCGAGTTCGAACCTTCAAAAGGCCATTAATTCAGCACTTGACATGTCAACAAATCTCACTGATAAATGGACTTGTGGAGATTTACCCCAAAAAAATAAAATTCAAAATTTGGTATTTCCATCCGGATTCGATTGCAAAAAGAAAATGGAAATTTCGAATCACAATCTTAAATTATATTTTCTCCTGCATCCCTAGTGTATCAAGGCAGCTGAGAGAATAAAAAAAAACGGAAAACCGGTTAAAAAAAACCAATTTTCCGCTTGGGTGACCCCGGCAAGATTCGAACCTGCAACCGTCACATTCGTAGTGTGATACTCTATCCAGTTGAGCTACGGGGCCATTGTTTTGTTATTCGGTTGCAAATATATAAAAGCTTTTTGTTTTGTTGCTCTTTTTATGTGCTAATTAATCTTCATTTTGAATAAATTTATAAGCTCCAAAACATCAATTTGTTAGCCTATTATTAATTGTTTTTTTACTTTCTTTTAAATCGTTTCTTCAATAATTTAACTTTTGTTTCTTCATTTCTAAACAAGCGTTCAATGTTTTTTTTATGTGTAAATACCACCAATACTGCTACCATAATAGAGAAGATGATAAGGGAGTTGTTATCTTCATTAAAATAAAAGAGTATTAATACAGGAAATGTAATTGCTGCAAGAATTGAACTTAAGGAAACAAATCCTGAAATTAAAAGTGTAGCTACAAATAGGAGCATAGAAAGAGCCGCGGACATTGGTTGTATTGCAATGATAACACCTAATAAGCTGGCAATACCTTTTCCACCTCTAAATCCTATGTAGATAGGAAATATGTGTCCGAGTACAGCAATCAAACCCAAAGCCAGTTTGTACTCCACAGAACTATTATCGGCTAAACTACTAAGCAAACTAACGGCTAACCATCCTTTAAAAACATCCAAAATGAGTACAATTGTTCCCGCAGGCTTTCCTAATACTCTAAATGTATTGGTTGCCCCTGCATTTCCGCTGCCATGTTCTCTAACATCTGTATTGTAAAATCTTTTTCCGATCCAAACAGAGCAGGGTATAGCCCCAATTAAATAGGAAAGTAGTATAAATATATGGGTCATTTAGTATTGTTTCATTCGCTAGTTTTACTTCCAAATTTCACGAGTCTGCCTGTAAATTTAAAAAAGTTTTTTAATTCTAATTTTCAATAATTACGCGCTGCGATTAGTTGGCAAAATCTGACATGAATTTAATTCTCATCAATCTTAATTCCTCTTCCTCGTAATCACCGTCAAATTCTTTAAGCGCTTCTTCAATACCATCGGTTTCGGCATCTTCCTTAAAATAGTCTAGTATTTCTAGTTGCTGGTCTTCATCAAACACCTCGTCTAAGTAATAGTTTATATTTACTTTGGTACCCGAATAAACAATGTTCTCCATTTCGGTAACTAATTTAGGCATGGTTAAACCTTTTGCAGAGGCAATGTCTTCTAAAGGTAGTTTCCTGTCGGTACTTTGAATGATGTAAACTTTTAAACCCGATTTATTTACAATAGACTTTACCACCAAGTCTTGAGGTCTTTCTATGTTGTTTTCTTCAACGTAAATTTTAATAAGGTCTACAAATTCTTTTCCGAATTTAGAAGCTTTTCCAGAGCCCACTCCATTAATATGTGTTAGTTCTTCAATTGATATAGGGTATTGAAGTGCCATGTCTTCTAATGAAGGATCTTGGAACAATACAAAAGGAGCTATTTTTTTTGTATGTGCTACTTTTTTGCGCAGTTCTTTCAGCATGGCCAGTAATGTAGCATCAAAAATAGATGATTTTTGATTTGACTGTGCTTCTACTAAATCTATATTTGTGTAATCGTGGTCTTCTGTTATCATAAACGAGGTAGGCTTGTCTAAGAAAGCTCTACTCATGTCGTTCAGTTTTAAAATTCCGTAGGTTTCTACATCCTTAAATAGCATACCAGATACAACCACCTGTCGGATAACGGCATGCCAATAACTAGCTTCTTTGTCTTTACTCTTGCCAAAAACAGATAAGGTATTACTATTGTAATCGTTAAGCATTGCCGTCATTTCGCCAATTAGGATGTTGACTATTTCTTTGGCCTTAAACTTCTCTCTACTCTCTTTAATGGCTCTTATAAGAAGTAAAACATCTTCTTTTCCTTCTACTTTATTTCTAGGGGTTTTACAATTATCACAGAGCTTATTACATCTGTCGCTGTTAAATGTTTCGCCAAAGTAGTGTAAAATGTATTTTCTTCTGCACATAGATGTTTCAGCAAAAGAAACGGTTTCTAGAAGTAATTGTCGACCAACTTCTTGCTCGGCAACAGGCTTGCCTTGCATAAACTTCTCTAGCTTTTCTATGTCTTTGTAACTGTAAAAAGCAACGCAAATTCCTTCGCCACCATCTCTACCAGCTCTTCCTGTTTCTTGGTAGTAGCTCTCTAGGCTCTTAGGAATGTCGTGGTGCACTACAAAACGCACATCAGGCTTGTCTATACCCATTCCAAATGCAATGGTTGCAACAATAACCTCACAGTTTTCCATTAGAAAAGCGTCTTGATGCTTACTTCTAGTATTGGCATCTAAACCTGCGTGATAGGGCAGGGCATTGATACCATTTACCTGAAGTGTTTGAGCCACTTCTTCTACTTTCTTTCTGCTTAAACAATAAACAATTCCCGATTTTCCTGGGTGTTGTTTTACAAATTTAATAATCTCTTTATTTACGTTTATTTTGGGACGCACATCGTAAAAAAGATTTTCTCTATTAAAGGATGATTTAAAGAATTTAGAATTTTCCATTCCTAAATTCTTCTGAATGTCTTCTTGAACTTTTTCCGTTGCAGTAGCAGTAAGAGCAATTATTGGGGTTTTTCCTATGCGTTGAAATATGGATCTAAGGTTCCTGTATTCGGGTCTAAAATCATGTCCCCATTCAGAAATACAGTGGGCCTCATCAATTGCAAAAAAGGAAATTTTAACTGTTTTTAAAAATTCTATATTCTCATCTTTAGTAAGCGACTCTGGAGCCACATATAAAAGTTTTGTATGTCCGTTTGTAATATCTTCTTTTACCTGAACAATTTCTCTTTTGGAAAGAGAGGAGTTAAGTACATGAGCAACATTGTCGTGGGTAGCAAAACCTCTAATGGCATCTACTTGATTTTTCATCAAAGCAATAAGTGGTGAAACTATTATAGCAGTGCCTTCGCTCATGAAAGCTGGTAATTGATAACATAAAGACTTACCACCTCCGGTAGGTTTAATTACAAAGGTGTCATGCCCATCTAAAAGGCATTGAATCACTTCATCTTGATTCCCTTTAAACTTGGAAAAACCAAAGTATTTTTTAAGAGAAAGAAGTAGTGTTTGATTTGTTTCGCTCATATGCGCTGTAAATTCCCTAAAATTGAGTTATTTTGCAATAATTAAAGAAAAGACAAAGTTTCGAAATACCAAAACAAAAACATTGAAATCTTCTCAAGAAATACGCGCAATTGTTGAAAAAGTAATCACTCATGAAGCTGAAACAATCCTTCATCTCTCAACTCTTGTAGATGAGCAATTTAGTCAGGCAATTGAATACATTTACCATTCTCCTGGAAGGGTAATTATTACTGGAATTGGAAAAAGTGCAAATATTGCTACTAAAATTGTAGCCACCTTAAACTCTACAGGTCAGCCGGCGCTATTTATGCATGCAGCAGATGCCATTCATGGCGATTTAGGAATGGTTCAGCAAGACGACACAGTCCTTTGTATTTCCAAAAGTGGTAATACACCCGAAATTAAAGTTTTAGTTCCATTACTAAAAAAATTAGGGAACAAACTCATCGGAATGACTTCTAATAAGGAGTCTTTTTTAGCTAAAAATTCAAACTATATTTTTCATGCGTATGCAGAAAAAGAAGCTTGCCCAAATAATTTAGCACCCACCACTAGTACAACAGCACAATTGGTTTTAGGCGATGCTTTAGCAGTAGCGCTATTAGAAATGCGCTCTTTTACGAGTAACGACTTTGCTAAATACCATCCTGGCGGGTCTTTAGGAAAAAAACTTTACCTACGGGTAAAAGATCTTTTAAATGAAGAAAAGCCTCAAGTGTTATTGGAGGCTTCGTTGCAAGAGGTTATCATAGAGATTTCATCTAAGCGTTTAGGTGCTGCAGTAGTTCTTAAAAATGATGAAGTAGTTGGCTTAGTTACCGACGGCGATTTAAGAAGAATGCTTCAGAAAACAACAGATTTGTCTTTGGTGAGCATTGCGAATATTATGACTAAGAATCCGAAAACAATTAAGGCAAGTTGTTTGGCTGCTGAGGCATTGACTATTATGGAACAAAATAATATTACACAGCTCATCGTTATGGAAAATGAGGCCTATTCTGGTCTCATTCAATTGCACGATATTCTTAAGGAGGGCATTTTTTAAATATGGCAACTACACCAAAAACAGATATGTCTTTTTTAGCCCATTTAGGGGTTCTACGTGGGCATTTAATTCGTTCCGCGCTCGCAGTTCTTGTTTTTACTGTTTTTGCATTTACGAATAAATCCATTTTGTTCGATCAGTTACTATTAGCCTCAAAAGAACCCGATTTTATTACGTACCGAGCATTATGTAAAATTGCCGAATGGTTTAATTTAGGCGATGTTTTATGTATTACAGAACAACCCTTTATACTAATGAATGTTGACATGTCTGGGCAGTTTACCATGCATCTTTGGGTAGCATTTATTGCAGGTATTATTGTTGCATTCCCTTATTTGGTATGGGAAATGTGGCGCTTTATTAAGCCAGCCCTTCATCATAAGGAAGCCAACTATACCTCTGGAGTTGTTTTTGCCATTTCGTTTCTTTTTTTAGTTGGAATTTGTTTTGGTTATTTTATGATTGCTCCTTTATCTGTTAACTTTTTGGGTTCTTATCAGGTAAGCGAAATGGTGTCCAATCAAATTAATTTAAGCTCTTTTATAAGCACCGTAACTACCATTACTTTCGCTTGTGGTTTAATATTTCAGTTGCCCATTGTGGTTTATTTTTTAGCGAGTTTGAATTTAATATCTCCAGCTCAGATGAGGAAATACAGATCGCATGCTATTATTGGTGCACTTATTATTTCATCTATTATTACACCGCCCGATTTATCGAGCCAAATATTGGTTACTTTACCTCTCTTAGTACTATACGAATTGAGTATACACATTGCTAAATTTGTCATTAAAAGATCGCAAACAAAGAATGAAATTACGCGCTGAAAAAATAGTTAAAACCTACAAAGAACGCACGGTAGTTAAAGGGGTGAGTTTGGAGGTAAATCAGGGAGAAATCGTCGGCTTATTAGGCCCTAATGGAGCTGGTAAAACTACATCGTTTTATATGATTGTTGGTTTGATTAAACCCAGCGAAGGTTCCGTTTTTTTAGACGATGAAGACATTACCAAACAGCCCATGTACGTTCGTGCTCAAAAAGGTATTGGATATTTGGCTCAAGAGGCTTCTGTTTTTAGAAAACTATCTGTAGAAGATAATATAAAAGCCGTTTTAGAAATGACACTGCTCAGTAAGCCAGAACAGATAGATAAGTTGGAGGAGTTGTTAAATGAGTTTAGTTTACAGCACATTCGTAAAACACGTGGAGATTTATTGTCTGGTGGTGAGCGAAGAAGAACCGAAATAGCTAGAGCCTTAGCTGTAAATCCGAAATTTATTTTGTTAGACGAGCCCTTTGCTGGGGTAGACCCTATTGCGGTAGAAGATATTCAATCTATTGTTTATCAGCTTAAAAAGAAAAATATCGGAATACTAATTACCGATCATAACGTACAAGAAACACTTTCTATTACGGATAGAGCTTACCTGCTTTTTGAAGGAAATATACTCAAAGATGGAACCGCAGAAGAATTAGCTGCCGACGAGCAAGTTCGAAGAGTTTACTTAGGGCAAAATTTTGTTTTGAATAAGAGTGCTGGTAAGAAGAATAGTTAGTAAGCTTATTCTTAAACCATAAACTGGTGCGAAATAAAATGTTCTTAAGATACAAGCCTATTCAGCTTCTTTTTTTGGCTGAATTATTGTTAAGAAGAAGCCTTAGAAACAGCTAAAATAAGGCGATTAATAAATAAAATGCATCCTGTACGTGTTTGTAGCCATCATATAGCTACATTTTGTATATATTTACGCTTTGTTTTTGCACAAAATCTAGAAGAATAATGAATAAAAATTTACTATTAGTTACGGTTTTATTGCTCACATTAAATTCTGCTTTCGCTCAAAAGGAAGAAGAAAAGAGCTCTAAATTGATTGCAGGTCCTATGCTTTCATACATCGATGATTATCATGCTCAAATGTGGATGCTTGTTTCAAAGGAAACCGAAACTGTTACCATCAAGCTAGAAAACTTTGACGAAGATAGAAACCAGGAACTGGTTTTTAATCTTAAAGACCCAAAGAGCTTTAACAATTCTCGTTGGTTTGATTTTCATGTTACAGACTATAATAACGGAGACGAAATACCCGTAGTTCTTACTTTAGAAGAACTCATACCCGATGCAGAATACAACGTTGCTGTTTACTTAGATTCGGTATTGGTAGAAGACGAAATGGATATTTATACGCCTAGAAATTATTTGGCAGATACTTATTTCCTTTTAGGTCATAGTTTAAATGTAAACGATCCAGAAGACGAGGGTGATGCTATTTTGGATGTAATGTCTGATGTTGAATCTGATTTAATGGTTTGGATGGGGAACAATGTTTACTTTAATGAAAAAGAAGCAAGTTCATTCCGCGGCATGTTGTCTAAGTACAAGCAGGTTAGAAAACGAGAAAAAGTAAATAACTTTATGAAGTTGATGCCTCATATAGCTGTTTGGAACGAAAAAGATTTTGGTTTAAATACTTCTGATACTCGTTTTGCTTTAAAAGATTCTACATTAATGGCCTTCAATCTTTTTTGGCCTAATGCACCTAAAAAAGTATACAACTACTCTTTTAGAGATGCTGGAGTTTACAAACGATACGATTACGAAGATGTAGAGATTTTTATGTTAGACAACCGCATGTTTAAAACTACTTTATCTACCGACGAACCTCGTTTACTTGGCGACAATCAGATGAATCGTTTTATTAACGAAATAATGGGTTCTAATGCCGCTTTTAAATTTATTGTATGCGGAAACAGTGTTCTTTCGGATGGAGAGGGCGCTGAGCCATTTACAGATTATACTCAAGAGTATGATGAGTTGATGCGCAGGTTGCATTTGTCTAGAATTAACGGTGTTGTGCTGTTAAGTGGAGACACCTTCGAAACAGAATTATTAAAAGAAGAAAGAGAATTTGCTTACCCATTGTACGAACTCAAATTTCCGGGCTTAAGTATTGATGGAACCTTGGGTGGTAATTTTGCACGTGTTAAGGTAGAAGGAGAATACAGTAAAAGAATTTGTACCCTTCAGGTTTTCGACGAAGTAGGAGATATAGTTTTTAAAAAGAAAATACACCAGTCTGAGGTTTCGTACTAAATTGCAATTATATTTTGTTTAGTTAAGCAGCCAAATAGTACAGGTATTTATAAGCAAATTGCAAAAAGAGGCTGTAAAATTTAAGATAAATATCTCTGTGTTTATGAAAACAGTACTAGCCATTCAATTATTTCTGTTTTGCTCAAGCATTAATGGTTTTTCTCAAACCTCTAAACCAAAGTATATTGAGGTTGAAGGTAAGGCTATAGAAGACATTAAGATTGTTACTGAATTAGTTGACGCTTACGTTTACAAATCTTCAATTGACCTAACCAATTTAGAGCCAAACAACAAAAAGAAGTTATTTATAAACTTGATGTTGCCCTCCATTTTAATTGCGAAATTTAAGCTGGAACAAACAAGAATATCCGTAGTAGCTCTGGTAAATTCTAAGGATGCTATTTCGCCTAAAGATGAAGAGTACCTAGCCCGATTACGAAAATCCTACAAATGCTCAACCAACATCGAGCTTATAGCTCGGTTGCACACCCACCCAACTAGTATTGTTATTGCCCAAGCGGCCTTAGAATCTGGCTGGGGCACCTCTCGTTTTTATAAACAAGCTAATAATATTTTTGGCGTTTGGTCTTATAATAAAAATGAAGCTCGAATAAAGGCTTCAGAAGATAGAGATGGTACAGCCATTTACGTTAAAAAATACGAATCATTGCCGGAGTCTATAGCCTCTTACTTTAAAACTTTAGCTAGAGGTCCTTACCAAACTTTTCGAGCTGAAAGAGTTCAGACCAAAGATGTTTATCAATTAATAAACCATTTAACAGTCTATTCTGAACTGAGAGATGAATACGTATCAAGATTAGAATCGCTAATTCGGTTTAATAAATTAGAACAGTACGATAACTATACACTGAAAGTTTCCCCACATGAATACTAATTCGAAAAAAATCAATAATAAAGGCGAGGTATTAGCTTGGTCGATGTATGATTTTGCCA
>CAWVTK010000082.1:0-8544 GCA_963933205.1 uncultured Flavobacteriales bacterium | reverse complement strand
CCACATGATTAATTCGTATCGCATAATCTTTTCCTTAATTTAAAAGAATAAACTAACCATATGTTTAACCGTATCATCCAAAGAGAAGCTAAAAATAGGGCAATGACATTTACATTTAAATTTATATTGGATACAATATAAAGTAAAACAAGCGATGAGATAATTGAAAAAGTATTGACCCATTTTACGTCTTTTGTGTTAGCGAAACAGCTAAAGTACGACGAGTAGATAGCGTAAACCAATCGAAGTACTCCTGTAAGTAAAAACAGAAGAATGATTGCACTGTTTGCATACAAATCAATTTTTATAAAGCTAAACTTAGCTAAGGCCAGAACAATTCCAACTAGAAGAATAGAAAATACAATTGCGAAAGCAAAGACCCTAATTGAGGCTTTAAGTAGGTTGTAATTGTGGTCTTTTTTCATCACAATAATTTCTTTAAACCCTATGTAAGACTGAATAAAGGAAAAAGGAAAAAGGAATAAGTTTGCTAAATAAAAATAATCAATGAATTTTTCAGCTCCAAAAAACTCTTCAACTATCAGCTTGTCGCTTTGCGCTATAAAGGATAGTGTTAAAAGAGATATGAAAAATTGAAAAGCTAATTTCAACATTTCTCTTAGAGAAATTAGATCAACAAAAACAACTTTAATTTTTTTAGTTAACAATACACAACATAAAACGGTTAGTAAAAGCGCTGTTATTAATCCGATTAAAAAGGAGTCAAAATTTATTTCTAAATTGAAAAAGTAAGTAAAGAGCACTCCTAAACCAAGGTAAATTTTCCAGGAGTTTGAAGCTAACTGTGCAATAACAAAATTACTGTTTAGTCTAAAAAAATTGTAAAAGAACACTAAACAAATTACAGGCATGCTCATTAAAACAAGCAGTAAAAAGGAATCTTCGAACCTATAGTTCCATTTTAACACCCAAGTAAATACAAATGAATTTACTAAAGCAATTATTCCTATTGCCTGAATGTTTTTTTTACTGACCTCTAAAACATCATTTTTAATTATTGTAAGTCTAACAAAAACCTGCTCTAAACCAAATAATCCAAATGAATTCATTAGGGCAATAAAAATAATTAAAATCGAGTATTTGTAATAATGCTCTGGGCTGAGAAGATCTCTAAAAAGAATGTTGGCAATAAAAACACTTACAGAACCAAAAATCATTATTCCAAGAGAATAATGATTTTTGATCGTATGTTTTAATGCCTGAGTCATTTTTTAATTTGTTATACCACAAAAATCCAAGATTGTTTTGTCTTTAGAGATCTTCAAAGCTTTAAACTCATTGTGTGCAACCAAAAAGACCACAATGTCTGCCTTTTCGACTGCCTCTAAATAATTGGTTAGTTTAAAAACAGTGTGTGTTTCAATATTGGGTTCTACAATATAGTAGGCTTCGTTGTTTGCGTTTTGAAGTACTTTTTGTGCTATGTATTTTGCTGGAGACTCTCTGAGATCATCAATGTTTGGCTTAAACGCCAAACCCATAATAGCAATGGAGGGTTTACGACCTTCTCTAAGCTGGTATTCTAATTTTGCTGTTTGTACTTTCTCTGCACACCAAAATGATTTGTAATTATTTACCTCTCTTGCCGTTCCAATTATCTTTGTTTCCATTGGATAATCCGATACAATAAAGTAAGGGTCTACAGCAATACAATGGCCGCCTACACCACAACCAGGCTGAAGTATGTTTACTCTAGGGTGCTTGTTGGCTAGGTTTATTAAATCCCAAACATTTATAGCTGCCTTATCGCAAATTATTGAAAGTTCATTTGCAAAGGCTATTTGTACGTCTCTAGATGAGTTTTCTACCAATTTACACATCTCTGCAGTACGCGCATTGGTTTTATGTAAGGCTCCTTTTACGTGTTTACTGTAAAAAGCAATTGCCTTTTCTGAAGAAGCTTCGTTTACACCCCCAATAACTCTATCGTTATTAACCAGCTCGTACATTACATTTCCCGGTAGTACGCGTTCTGGACAGTAGGCAATGTAAAGTTTATCAGTTAGCTCAGGTCTTTCTGCGTAAATAAGCGCCATCATTTTTTCTGTAGTCCCCACAGGTGATGTAGATTCAATAATATACAAATCACCTTCTTTTAGCAAAGGAATTATTCCTTTGGTAGCTGCTTCTACAAAAGAGATGTCTGGCTCGTTTTTATTTTTAAAAGGAGTTGGAACAACGATGAGGTAATTGTTAGCCGAAACCGCTTTGGTAGAAGCTTTTAAGAAACCTTTTTCTACTGCCTGCGCAACCGCAAGATCAAGCGAGGGCTCCACAATGTGTATTTTACCTGCATTAATTGTGTCTACCACACTGGGGTTTATGTCTACTCCATGTACGTAAACGCCTCCTTGAGATATCAAGGCTGCTGTGGGCAAACCTATATACCCTAAACCAATCATGACTACTTCAGCTTCTTTTATCATTCTTAAAGATCTAATATAAATTCTACAATTCTGTTAGCAGCTTTTCCGTCACCATATGGATTATGAAGAGCGCTCATAGCTTCGTATCTCTTTTTATTTGTAAGTAAACTATTCGTCTCTTCAATAATTTTAGTTTTGTTTGTTCCTACTAAAATTACTGTTCCAGCCTCAACGGCCTCAGGCCTTTCGGTAGTTTCTCGCATTACGAGAACGGGTTTTCCTAAAGATGGGGCCTCTTCTTGTACCCCTCCACTGTCTGTAATTATAAGCTCCGATTGGTTCATTAACCAAACAAAAGCAGGGTAAGCCAAAGGCTCAATTAGTTCAATATTGTCTTGTTTTTCCAGTAGCTCGTATACGGGCTTTTGGACATTTGGGTTTAAGTGAACCGGGTAAATAATTTGTACGTTTTTATGCAGTTCTGAAATTTCTTTCAACGCCTCACATATATTAATCATTCCTTGTCCGTGGTTTTCTCTCCTGTGCCCAGTAACTAAAATCAGCTTTTTTGAGCTATCGACTAGTTTTTTGAGGGTTTCAATTTCATCGAGCTCTAGTTTAGCCACTCTTTCTACAGAGTCTAAAAGCGCATCTATAACAGTGTTTCCTGTTATTAAAATGTTTTGTTGTGCTACATTTTCGTTTTGTAAATTCTCTGAAGAGGTTTTGGTAGGTGCAAAATGGTAGTCGGCAATTGAGCCTGTTATGCCTCGATTTATTTCTTCGGGAAAAGGAGCTCTTTTATTAAAAGTTCTTAAACCGGCCTCTACATGACACACTTTTGCTCCGGAGTAAAATGCCGCTATACTAGCAGACATGGTTGTGGTTGTATCTCCATGCACATAAACAAAGTCGGGTTTAAAATCTTCTAGTACAGGTTTTAAACCCGTAATAATGTCGGCCGTTAAAGTGTATAGGTTTTGGTTGGGCTTCATTAAGTCAAGGTCGTAGTCGGGTGCAATGTCAAAAAAAGACAGAACTTGATCTAGCATTTCTCGGTGTTGCGCAGTTACACAAACTCTTGTTTCAAAATGATTGTTTGCCAAAAAAGCTTTTACCAAAGGAGCCATTTTAATAGCTTCAGGACGCGTTCCAAAAATGATTAAATTCTTTTTTTTCAAGAGTATTTTTTTGAGGGTATTTTAACTGACGGAATTCGCGCCTTAAGCTTTCATTAAATTAATGTAAGCATTTGGCAAATTGTTAACACAAAAACGAAAATAAGTCAATTATAACAATCCTATTATAAAGCGCAAAGGTACTGAATTATATACAATACTTTGCAGGTAATTGTAGCGGTGTCTGTAGGTAAACTTCCTTGGAGCTAAAGTTTTAGTTCATCTGTAACTGTTTGGTATATACAGCAATATTAGTTTGAATTTTGAGCAAATAAGTCCCAGCCGAAAAAGCATCTAATTTTAGTGTATAGCTGTTTTTTCCTTTTCCGAATTCTAAGGTGTTTTGTTCAAAAATAAGCTTACCCATAAGGTCATACAGCTGCAGTGATATGACCGTACTTTCAGCTAAGAAAAAATTGAGAATTGTTGAGTGCTTAGCAGGATTAGGCTGTATCCTAAACTCAACCTGATTACTGTTTTCTGTTGGACTTGCTATTGTAAACTCTTGAATGCTGTTTTGTTGGTACAAAACTGTAGCCTGTTCCCAATCTGAAGCGAGCTTTATTTCTTCTTTAGTTTTAATAGACCAGTATCGTAGATTTAACGCCTCGTTATTAAGCAAGCCGTCTTGTCTTTCGCTGTACTCGTCATTTCCATACACAGGTATTACTACTGTTTTACCTTTGTAAACAAAAGCACCGACTAAATTATTCGTACTGCTGTATACACCGATTTCATCACCATATTGAAGTTGGTTTTCCAACTGTTCTTTCTTTAAAACTAAAGACATGTTAGCGCCTGTATTAAGAGGTTTTTTATAGTGTTGCAAATTATTTTGTACAGCCATTTCACCCAGTCTATACGTTTGATTGTTTGGTAAGTACTCTAGTTGTTGTGCCATCAGCACCTTAACTTGGTAAGCTTCTGTTGCTTCCATGTTCCCAATACCATTAAAGTCGAACTCTGGTAAATAAGCCATTCCACTATTGTTTTTTACAACAACTAAGTCTTCAATTTCTTCAAAAACACTTACAACATCAGCAGGCTCTGTTCTTAGGTAGGCAATTAAATTCCAGCCGTTTAGTAAGTTTATTGGGGTTTCTTCTGGCCTAATATACGTTCCTTCAATATTTAGTTCAATTCCATCTGTAAGCTTTGCTTGGTATCCTTGTCCAGGAATAAAGTTGCCAATTCCGTTAAAATTAAAATTAGGTAAATATGCTTGACCTAGAAAATTCTTAACAATTACAATAGCATCTTGGTAGGGCAGGAATAACGTTTCTATATCCATACTTTCTTGAGTCATATAGGTAGAGAACATGTTCCAACCTTCTGAGAGTTGTATTTGTTGTTGGGTAATTAAGGTTTGAGCGCTTAGGGTTTCGATGGCAGAAATGCCATTGTTTGTGTAAAATTCTTGGCTTGCCATTCCTTGATCGTATGTAGCATCTATAGAAAAAATAGTGTTAGCCGAGGCATCCCATACGAGCCACTGAAACTCTTGATTTGCAGTAAATCCATTTTGCATGTCTGTAGTTGTATCGTCTCCTTGAGCTGGAATTACCGTCGTATTTCCTTCCCATACGGTATAACCTCCACAAATTAATTCGTTGTTTAGTGGATAGAAAACACCGATCCAATCGCCTGGTTCTAGGTTAGCTCCATTTAAATTTACCAGCATCTCTTCTGCCAGAATTAAGGTATGGTTTACTCCTGTATTCGGAAAAGTCCAATCGGGAGCCGTATTTTCGTATTCACAAGATTGGTTGTCTACAGTTGCGTATGGATCGTAATTCGAAGCATCCGGATCGGTGCAACCAGAGCAAGCCATTTCGGTACAAGACCAAATTCCGTTGGCATTTGGGTTAAATCCCGCCATACAATAGCATTCATTACAACCTTGCTCTGTAGTTGCGCCAAAGGCATAAATATCGCCCTCTAGTTCACATCCGTACTCCTGAGGTTCAGTAACAATACAATCTCCGTTTATACAATCGTAACCAGGAGCGCAATCAATTAAATAACAAGGGTTTTCTTCACAACCATCAATAGGTTCACATAGCCATGTTGGTGGTTCTGTTAGAGAAGCAGCATCGCTACCAGTACAGATACACATTTCGCATTCATCCGTAAAAGTACTGCCTATAGTAAATGGTTCTCCATCGGAGTAACAGTACTCGGAATTAGTTGGCGGATTGTAAACAAATTCTATTGGGAAGGGGCAAGCTGAATTTTGGTTTAATTGAGAAACATAATAAACCTCTTCTACCGTAACAGCTTCGTTTCCTCCAGATAAGAGGTATGAATTACTTGTGCTTTCTCCGGCGCCAATCCAATAAGCATTTTCGAATTGTGGCTCTATAACGAGCTCTTCATTTGTATTTCCAAATCCAAATACAGGGTAATTTATGTTGTTTGTACTGTTGTTAAAAACAGTAACAGTTAAAATCACTTGTCCATCTGCACTGTAGTTGGTTTCTGTTTCTACCGACAATAATTCGCAAAAAGAAGTTGGCAAACAATCTCCTTCGTAGTAATCTGAAACCTCGCATTCTGCAAAGCAGGCGTTAGAGTAGGTAATTCCATTAGAGCCACAAACCGGCTCGTAGTTTAGAGGACATTCGCATTCTTCGCCTACACAATCTGCTATTTCGGAACAAGACCACATGGGTGGTTCTGGTGGGTAAATAGTTAGTAAGCTACCCACACAGGTACACGTTTCACATTCGCTATTTATAGAGCTTCCAAGAGGGTAAAATTCACCATCATTACTTGTACAACCCATGGTGTCGATAGTAGAAATGCAATTCATTTCCACACTGTTAATAATATCAAACTCCACATTAAACTCACATGTACATGTTTCGTCTACAATTGTAACAGAGGCTCCAAGGGCATAAATAGCGCCCATGTATGTGCAAGAAAGTAGGTTAGAGTAAATGCACGAGCCATCATCAAAAAGTGCATTTGCGTAATAATTATCCGCACTTGGATCTGTACAGCCGTAAATAAGTTCTTCTTCCTCACATATTGGGCAACATTGTCCTTCTTGGTAAATTGGGTTTTCGCAAGTAGGTGCAGCGCAGTCGGCTACAGCACAAAAGATTTCACCATTTTCACAGGAGCAAAAAGTGCAGTCGTCTAGGTTCCAGGAGGCACCATTTTCGTAGTAAACGCCATTATCGGCGGTACAACCTTGCGGGCTTACAGGTCCTTGCGGATCGAACTCAAAATTGATTTCGTCGGCACAGTTTGTATTTCCGCTCAGTATTAGCGCAGCTTCAAAAGGCTCTATGTAGGGTGCCATGCTCAAACAGGAGTAGTTAAAATACAAATCTTGACTTGTATTGCTTGCCCAGTTTTCAATGGAAAATTGATCGTTACTAAAGCAGGTATTTTCTAAAATTAGACTGGCAAAAGCAAAATCTAGATCGTTACCTGTATTTTGAACTTGAAGGTGGAGTATCATTCCTGCAAATCCAGCGATATATTCCTGTGAACTAATTTCAAACTCGCCAATACATCCAGTGTCTGTAATACAGGCACCCGAATAGGCAATGTCAATATTTTCGCAAGCAGCCAAACAGTTGTTTCCGTAGGTATTTCCATCTACTCCACATACAGGTATGGCAACTGCAGGACAAATACAATCCGAAACAGGCAGTACATTAACGATTAGTGTATCGTATGCGTAATAGGTGTCAGAAAAAGCTGCTTGTGCTTGTATTATAAAATAGTTTTGCCCCAAATCTTCTATCGATGGAGCACCAGTTACAGACAAAACATAGTTTCCATACGCTTGGGAGTTGTTTGAATAGTCAATGCTGATAAAAGCATCAGCCCAATCTGGCGAAAACGACAAAGACAAAATTGGGCCATCAAAAGGACTCTCGTTCGGACCTAGATTATGCTCATAAGTAAACGTTTCGCCAACATTAGCATCTACAATTGTTTCGATCTCTAGGCAAGTTCCCTCGCTTTCAACAGCTACATCTTCGCATTCGGCTTCACAATAATTACTATAGGTAATGCCATCTACTCCACAAACTGGGCTGTACAAGGCAAAACAACTACAGTCGCTCGTGTTTTGTGCTTTAATTGAACTAATACCAATACTTAAGAAACTGAGAACTAAAAGAAAAAGATTTTTCATAACTGTCTAATTTATAACCTGTAACTATAGCAAATAACATTCCAAAGGATTTTTAATACTTAAGGATGGTTTGATAGACTTTTTATATTTGGGTGTTTTAGCTGCTAAATATACTGCACAATACGGCATTAATGTTTACTTCATCAAATAGAAAGCACCTCTGAAAAATCATTCAAAGTAACTGTTCACAAAAGTAAAAGTGCACACATGTTTGCTAGACCTACCCTGTGAAAATTCAGAAAACCAAAGGGTTTCATCTGTAAAATCGCCTATAAACTGAAGGGTTGAATCGCTTGGAACAAATACAGAAATAGAGTCGGCTTCTAAGAGTGTGCATGGTGGTAAATTGGCCTCCTCTGTTGCGCAACCAAAGCTCCATCGGTAATCAATAATTACCGAATCTTGAGGCAAGAGCTCTTTTTCAAAGTTCTCTAAATAGTGTTTGTCCAAATCAGTAATTTTTAAAGTATACTCACTTAAATTTAAAAAGATTTTCTGATTGGTATGGTCTGTCTCGCAAGAGCTTTGAAAAATAATAATAAAAAGTAAGAAGAGGGCTTGTTTCATTCTGGGGGTTTGTTCAAAGGGCTAGAACAAGTATTTTTTAACCTGTGTCTTTTAATGTTTAACTAAAACGAATCAAATGTAGTATAATTTAATTAATTAGATAACTGTTTTTGTTTATATATTGTTTATAATTTTACATTCTTAGTTAAATATTAATGAAAACACCGCCTTTTTAATTTCTTTAAAAACAGAAGAAGAGACTACATATGGAATTAAAGAAGAGGCTAAACAACATTTAGACGACGGTAATAAGTACTGA
>CAWVTK010000081.1:0-8620 GCA_963933205.1 uncultured Flavobacteriales bacterium | reverse complement strand
AAACAGAATCTACCTCATCTACAATTGCATAATTATGGGCTCGTTGAACTAGATCTTGTGGCGAACGCGCCATATTGTCTCTAAGGTAATCGAATCCAAACTCGTTGTTGGTACCAAAAGTAATATCGCAGCGGTAAGCGGCTCTTCTGGCTTCGGAGTTTGGCTGATGTTTGTCTATACAATCTACGCTAAGACCGTGAAATTGATAGAGTGGACCCATCCATTCGGAATCGCGTTTTGCGAGATAATCGTTTACCGTTACAAGGTGTACCCCTTTTCCAGACAATGCATTTAAATAAACTGGAAGTGTTGCAACTAAGGTTTTACCTTCGCCGGTTTGCATTTCGGCAACTTTACCATCGTGAAGAACAGAGCCACCAATGAGTTGTACATCGTAATGCACCATATTCCAGATTTGCTCTGCTCCAGATGCAAGCCATTGATTTGTCCATATAGCATGCGTTCCTTCGATACGCACAAAGTCTTTAGACGCTGCTAGGTCTTTATCCATTGCATTGGCCGTAACTTTCAGTTCTTTGTCTTGGGCTAACCTTCGCGATGTTTCTTTTACCACAGCAAATGCTTCGGGCATAATGTCTATCAATACTTTTTCCGATTTCTCGTAAGCAGTTTGGCGTAACAAATCAATTCTTTTGTAGGATGCCTCTTTTGCTGTTACTTCTACTTCATCCTTGTCTAAAGCAGATTGAATGGATTCGATTTCGGTATCCTCCAGCATAATTGCTTGAGATATCTTCTCTTTAAACTCAATTGTTTTAGCCCTCAAACCATCATTAGATAAGGCAATTATAGCCGGACTTACGAGATTTACTTTATCGATTATAGGTTTCAGCTCCTTTAAATCTTTATCGGCTTTAGAACCAAAAAGTTTTCCTAATATATTTTGTATAACGCTCATTTTCTATAATTTTCTACTGGTAACAAATGTAAATAAAAAGCCGAAACAGCCGACTCGTAAAGCTTGATTTGTAGTGGCAAATTCTTAGCCAAAACCGTTTAACTGACAAAGCGTCGTATTATACTAATGCAAAACAGGGGCCTATTTGTGAAGTAGACTTAGCAAAACCAGTGCTTTAGCTTCTGTTTGGCTTTGTGCTATTTATTCATCTAGTATCGTATTCAAAAAAAATCCCTCAAGTTTTGAGGGATTTTTTTTTAATATTCTTCTTCGTTCCAAAGAAAGTCTTCTTCGGTGGGATAGTCGGGCCAAATTTCTTCGATTGACTCGTAAGTATCTCCCTCATCTTCTATGGCTTGTAAATTCTCAACAACTTCTAAGGGTGCACCAGTACGAATTGAATAATCGATTAATTCGTCTTTGGTAGCAGGCCAGGGAGCATCACTTAAATAAGAGGCTAATTCCAGAGTCCAGTACATAATTCGTTTTCTTATTAATTTATATTTTTGCAAATATAATTTATTTCAAATACTGAGCAAGTTTTTAACTTAAAGTCTTCTTTAATTTTTCGGGCAACCATGGAGTCTCTTTGGCATCAAGGGTTTTAGCAAAAAACCGCGAAAGCACAAATAAGTAGTCAGACAAGCGATTTAAGTATTGAACCACGAGTACATCAACTGTGGTTTGTTCTGACAACTCGACGGTTAAACGCTCTGCACGCCTACAGACGCATCTTGCAACATGACAATACGACACAGTTGGATGTCCGCCGGGCAGCACAAAAGCTGTAATGGGCTCTAGAGTGTTTTCCATTTCATCTATTGCAGTTTCTAAATAATGCACATCTGAAAGTGTAATAAGAGGAAGCTTTTTTAAGGCTGTTTCACTTTCGGTGGCTAAAATTGCGCCTAAGGTAAACAGTCTGTCTTGTATTCTTATGAGCTCTACATTTCTCTTTTCCTCAACAGATAAGTCTCGCAATAAGCCTAAATATGAATTTAGCTCATCAACCGTTCCATAGGAGTGAATTCTTGCATCTCCTTTTGAGACTCTCGTTCCGCCAAAAAGAGAGGTTTCTCCTTTATCGCCAGTTTTTGTGTAAACTTTCATGAGCTATTTTAGTTTTACAATATTTTCGTTCTTTAAATCCGTTTCTACTAAGCCGTCTCTTAAACGGAGTATTCTGTGGGCATGCGATGCAACTTCTTCTTCGTGAGTAACTACAATAAGGGTATTGCCCATTTGATGTATGTCTTCAAAAAGACGCATGATGTCTGAGGAGGTTTTAGAATCTAAATTCCCTGTTGGCTCATCGGCTAAAATAATAGACGGATTGTTTACTAAAGCTCTAGCGACGGCTACTCTTTGTCTTTGCCCTCCAGAGAGTTGGTTTGGTTTATGATCCATTCGATCTGCCAAGCCCACTTTAGCCAGTACCTCTGCAGCACGTTTATTCCGCTCATCTGCACTAAAGCCCGCATAAACTAAAGGTAATGCTACGTTTTCTAGTGCAGTTAAACGGGGTAGTAAATTAAAGGTTTGAAAAATAAATCCAATTTCCTTATTTCTTATTTCAGCTAAGTCGTTGTCTTTTAAGGAGCTAACATCAGTTCCATTTAAATTATATGTTCCGGAGGTGGGCGTGTCTAAACAGCCTAATAAATTCATTAAGGTAGATTTACCGCTTCCAGATGGACCCATCATTGCGACGTATTCATTTTTATTAATCGATACATCTATGCCTTTTAAGGCTCTTACAATTTCAGACCCTACGCTAAACTCTCGTTTTAACTCTTGTATGCTGATAATGGGGTTTGTCATCTATTTATGGTTTAAATTATTCAATTTACCTAAGGGGTTTAAAGTGCAATTGTTTAACTCATTCGAACAACAAATGATTGTTTGGCTTGGTTTTTATGAAGTAGCAATATACCAAATTGAAACAAATCTATTGAGATGGAAGTTTCTTTTGCAGAACAAAGTTTGTTCCAAATATTTTCTTTGGTTTTATTTTGATGTGGGTTTTCTACGATTACACATCTGTACATTGAAAATGTAGCGAGAATTTCACGATTTAATTCTGCACAAAATAGAAGATCCGCCCCACTGTTTTCTTGAATGATGATGCCGTTCTTAGCTAGAATATCTTTCTCAACATTAGAATAATCATTTAGCTGAGGTACCGATAGATTTTTTAAGCTAGAGGGAACAGCTAAAGCTAAAGCTGCGGGAAAGTTACACTCTTGAATTCTAACATTAGCGGGCTTATAAAAAGCCGCCCAACGGAATAAAAACAAAGCATCTTTTTGAGCTAATGATTTTTTATACTGTGTGAGTAAGGTTCTGAACTGATTGAAAAAATAAAATTCTTTTTTTGAAGAAATGACCTCGTTGTAAAAATCGAAAAGAAATGGAGAATGCAGGCCATGTGCATTTACTGCTTGTTTCCGATACCTTATGTAGGCAACCATTTTAAAGATGAAATTGGTCATTAAATAAGCTCAGCTAATTCCATCCATCGATTGGTTTTTCGCCCTATTTCGTCGTCTAATTCTTTAAGGCGTAATCCCAACTCTTTCATCTTATCTGCATCTAAACTAGTATCGCTAAATTGCGCTCCTATGGCAACTTTTTCTTGTTCGAGTTTGTCTATTACCGATTCTATTGTATCGTATTCTTTCTTTTCGTTGTAGGTAAGTTTACGCTTTGCGGTAGCTCTATCCTTTACTGGATCTTTTAATTTTGGTTTGTCTATTTTAAGTTTCCCATCGGCCGCAACATTCTCGCGGTAATCGGTGTAATTCCCAGGAAAATCTTTTACCTGACCCTCACCCTCAAAAACAAAAAGATGGTCCACCAGTCTGTCCATAAAATAACGGTCGTGAGAAACAGTAATCATGCAGCCTTCAAACTCATCTAAAAAATCTTCTAGTACTTTTAAGGTAATTAAATCTAAATCGTTTGTGGGTTCATCGAGAATTAAAAAGTTAGGGTTTTTCATTAGTATGGTAAGTAGGTACAAGCGTTTTTTCTCTCCACCACTTAAAACCGAAACGTGTTTCCATTGCGCATCTTTAGTAAATAAAAAACGCTCCAACATTTGAGCCGCTGTTAACTTTCTACCACCGGCCAAAGGAATGTACTCTGCAATGTCTCGTACAATTTCTATAACCCGTTTACCCTCATCCATTTTCATTCCGCTTTGGGTATAGTATCCTATAATTACCGTATCGCCTAGTACAATTTTACCTGCATCAACCGATTCGGTACCCGTTAGCATGTTTAAAACGGTTGTTTTACCTACTCCATTTTTACCAACCACTCCAATACGATCTCTTTTTTTAAATGTATAGGTAAACTGATCCAGAATTTTAAGGGAACCGTATGCTTTAGAAACTTTATGTAATTCTAATATTTTCGAACCTAAACGCGTCATTTGCACTTCAAGTTGTACTTTGTCGTTTTTTATTCTTTTTTTAGCAGATTTCTCTACATCGTAAAAACTATCGATACGCGCTTTAGATTTGGTACCACGGGCTTTTGGTTGTCTGCGCATCCACTCGAGCTCCTTACCGTATAAGTTTTTGGCTTTGTCAATGTTTGTTTGCATTACAGCCTGACGCTCTTGTTTTTTCTCTAGGTAGTAGGTGTAATTACCTTTGTAGCGAAAAATGTCGCCTTCTTCGAGTTCAAGTATCTCGTTACAAATGGCATCTAAAAAATACCGATCGTGCGTAACCATAAATAAGGTTACATTTTCTTTGGTCAAGTATTCTTGCAACCATTCAATCATGCCTAAATCTAGATGATTGGTAGGTTCATCGAGGATTAAAAAATCGGGTTGTTCGATAAGTATTTTAGCCAGAGATAGTCTTTTTTTCTGGCCACCAGAAAGAACTGAAAGCTCTTGTTTTAATTCGTCTAATTTCAATTTAGACAAGATCGTTTTTACTTTCACTTCGTAATCCCAAGCTTCGAGCTGATCCATTTTATCGAATGCTGTTTGGAATGCTGCAGCATTTTCTGGATTTAAAAGTGCAGTTTCGTACTCTTGAATTGCAGAAAGTAGTGGGTTTTCGGACTCGTATATAGCTTGATAAACTGTTTTAGCATCTCCAAAATGAGACTCTTGTTGCAAAAAGGCAATGCGTAAACCTTTTCGAAAAACAACCAAACCCGTATCGGCAGATTCGATACCTGCTAATGCTCGTAATATTGTAGTTTTTCCTGTACCATTTCTGGCAACTAAGGCAACTTTTTGTCCTTGGTCAATACCAAAGTTCAATCCTTTAAAAAGGGTTTGGATCCCGTAGGATTTCCCTAAATCTTGTACCGATAAATAATTCATGACACGAAGGAGTTCCCAAAGGGATTTTACAACTGATAACTGTCAATCATCAGTAATTATCAAAAAAAGCTAACATTCTACACTCCTTTAATAAGATGAAAATCGTAAAGAAAGAGTTGATGCAAAAGAACAAAAAAAAGGTTGAAAAATGGAAAAAGGATGAGGCACATCCTAAAAGAATTGCATAATAGTGTTTTTAAGTAGTTTTATAAAACTTGCTCCAGATGCTTAAACCGAATACAAGGGTAACAAGCCAAAGAAAAAACTCAACCCAGTTTGGGTTAGAATTGTAACCAAAAAAACCTTTAAGAAATGAACCTATCGTTCCTTTATCGTGTACAACATGAATGTATTTTCCTTTCTTATTATTAAAATTATAATAGAGCTCATTTGCTCCTTGTTCTAACTCCTTTTGAGGGATTAAAATATTCCAAGGTCTAGAGATTTCGGCTTCCGACTCCATTCCAAAAAAGTCCAAATGAGTTCCTTTTACAACAAATTCTTCCATTTCGTGGGTTCCATAAGCAACCATTCCGGCGGCAAAAAAAACTAAGAATAATGATGTAATGCTAAAAAAACGTTTCAGATTAATTCTTTTTCCCTGTACTACAATTAAATAGCCCAATAGGCTGGCTAAAATTATTCCTGCAAAAAAGCCGAAATACGAAAATTCTGATTGAAGACTACTGCCAAAAAGAAACATAACAGTTTCGAAACCCTCGCGGAGTATGGCAAAAAAAACTAAAAAGAAAAGACTCCACTTACTCTTACTTTTGGCTGCAGAGGCCGTTAAAGACTCGAGCGCCTTTTTTGAAGACAAAGATTTAGACAACCAAAAAACTACGTACAGAAGAAATCCGGCAGTAATGTACATAAATACAGACTCTACTAACTTTGCTATAGATTCGTTTTCGATGCTTGCATTTACATGCTCAAGAGCATATGCTACGCCAATACTGGCTAATAATGCAGCAATTACACCAAGCCACATTCTTTTTATTTGATCGGCTAGATGAGCTTTGTCCAAAAAAGTATAAATTATACCCACAATTAGTGCGGCTTCCAAACACTCGCGAAAGGCGATAATGAATTGATTCATATACTTTCTATTTTTTCGGTTTATATTTTAATTTGGATACTAAAGTAATAGTTCCTTTTATCGGAAGGTATAATTCCAGGGCCTGGATATCCAGAGGCTCTACGAGTAAAATACGAGCGATCAAGCAGGTTGTTTACACCCGCTTCGAAGAGGAGTTTCTCTGTTTGATATTTGGTGGATAAATCTATAACAGAATACGAAGGGATTTCTCCGAATAAGGCATTTGGTGTAGCTGTAATTGTGTTTTCTGCATCAGTAAATTGGCTACTTGTATGAGATAAAAGTAAAGAACTTGTGAATTTTTTGTATCGATATTGAGCACCCAACTTAAGATTAAGATTTGGGTTTAGTTCTACTGTATTTCCTATCAATTGCTTTTCTTGACTTCTAATATAGGTACCCTTTTGATACGAGGTGTTCACAAAAATATTCAAACTTTTATGTTCCACATCAGAAAAGGTTTTTAATAAATCCCAACCTATATAAGACTCAAAGCCCAATGTTCTAGAATCTCCAATATTTGTACTTAATCGGTACGATTTGTAGATTAAGTATGAGGAAGGAGCATTTTCTGGTGTATAGTATTCTTGAAGGTAACCGATTCTATTAGAGTAATTTAAATAGAACAAGCTTAAATCGTATTCTACAGCATCCCAAACCTTCCCTCTTAATCCTAAATCAATATTAAACCCTTTTTCGTCTTCTAAATTTGGGTCTACCACAATACTAGAATTGATTACCTGCATATCGTTAAAATTGATGGCTCGATAATTTTGAGCAAAATTTGCATACAATTCTCCTCCAACAAAACAGTGGTAACTGGCACCAATTCCTGCTAAAAAAATTCCTCTAGTTAATGTTTTAGAATTGTTGGTAAACTGAACACTGTCGTTTACAAAAGAATGAAAGTACCCGCTTGATTGTGTTTTAATATGATCGAATCGAAAGCCTGGTGTTATAGAGAAACAATCGTTAACTCGAATAAAGTTTTCTGCAAAAAAAGAAGAATTAAAGCTCGGAAATTCAAAAAGAGAACCAAAATGATCAAATTTATTTTTAAAGCTAAAGTTTGGTTTAGAACTCGAATCGGCATTTCCCTGGGCTTTTGTGGTAAATCCTTTGTATACTCTCATACCTACTAGTAAAGCAGATTCACTTTGGCCAATGAGGTACCGGTGTACCAAACGCGTTTCGTTTCCAATATTGTTAAATTCTGCTAGTCTCAAATCTCTGTTTGGCTTATCTTCCATAATAACAGAATCTGGAACATACTGGGTATCTAAAATACCTAGAGCATCTTTACGAGCCCATAAACCAAATGTTCTGGAGTTAAAAGTTGTTCGTTCGCTCAAATTATAATCCAGGGTAAAAGCTGCAATATTCCAATCTACCTGAAACCAGTTTCTGGAGCGGAAAGAGGTGGATGGACTGCTTAAAAAAGTAGCATCGTCTAAGCCTCCTGGCTGCTGAGAGAGGTAGTCCATATGCGTAAATTCAAAACCAATTTTCAGTTTTGAATTGGCCTGATATTCCGACGAAAAAAAGAACGTTTGTGCTTCTGTACTAGAATTCGGTCTCCATCCTTCTCTACTTTTAATTTGATAAAAGCTGTAGTAATTCCATTTCCCTTTGGTACCACCAATACTAAGAAAGGTGTTTTGTAACTGAAAGGAGCCTAACGATTGTCTGGCAACAACTTCAATAGGTTTGTCAGAGCCTTTTTTCAAAACAAAGTTAAGTAAGCCTCCAAATTGAGTACCGTACTGAAGAGAAGCGGCTCCTCTTACAATTTCAATTTTCTCTATCGCTTCGGAAGGTGGTGTATAGTACGATTCGGGATATCCTAAGGCATCTGCACTAATATCGTAACCGTTTTGACGCGTATTAAAGTTTGAGGTTCTATGCGGACTCAATCCTCTAGCTCCAATTTCTAACTGCAAGCCCAAACCATCGCTTTCCCAAATATTTAAACCTGGAACTTTAGAGTACACTTGACGAGAATTGTTGGTAGCCTTATTGGCCATAGAAAGATCCATTAAAATAACTTCATTTTTTTTGGAAGCATAAATGGCGGTTCCTTCTACAGATCTTAAACGAGTAATGTTGGTTTGTGTAGTTCGCTGGTTTACTAAATCTACTTGGGCTAAGCTAACAGCATCCAGCTCTAATAGTATGTTTAGGGATATACTTTTTTTATTAATCTTAATAATTTTCTTATACAATTTGTAACCTACAAAAGTAACCTCCAAAGCAT
>CAWVTK010000080.1:0-8783 GCA_963933205.1 uncultured Flavobacteriales bacterium | reverse complement strand
AGGGAGTGTATATAAATCTTTTTCTCTTATTTGAAATCCGTATGTTTTTTGATGAGTTAAAATTTCCTTAATGGCAGAAATTCTAAAAATGTATCGGGCAGTTTCGTTGTTTAAAAGTAAGTCGTAGTAGTTAAATACGTTTTGTCTTTTAAGTTGTTTTTCCAAACCTGTCATTCCCATATTATAAGCAGCAGCAGCAAGTGTCCAAGAGCCAAATTTTAAGTAGGCTTCGTTTAAATAGTTGCATGCTGCTTTGGTCGATTTTAGTAAGTGATACCTTTCATCAACTTCATTATTTATTTGCAAGCCTTGTTCTTTTGCGGTAGCTTTCATTATTTGCCAAAACCCGGTAGCTCCAGATGGAGAAACAATGTTTGCCAATCCGCTTTCTGCAATGGCTAAGTATTTAAAATCTTCGGGTATACCTTCTTCTTTTAAAATGGGTTCAATAATAGGGAAATATTTATGCGCTTTTTTTATAAATAGAATTGTTTGAGATTGCCAATAAGTGTTTACAAGGAGTTCTTTGTCAAATCGTTCGTTTATATCTGCTTGTTCGAGTGGCATTTTTTCGCCAGAAAAAATTATTTCGTCTGGCTGGTTTGGAGAAAATATCGCGTAATTTTTATTAAATTTTACTTGATGGTTTTCATCTTCAGTACCCTTGTAAACCGAAAAAATAAAAATGGATGAGATTGTAATCAGAAGGAGTAGGCTCGTTTTGTTCATCAAAAGAAATTAGTTGTATTTGATAATGATTTTAGCTCTAAATCTTTTTGAGAAATAGACACATGTACTGTGATTTTTAGAATACTTTTAGGTAGCAAAGTTAAAAAGCTAAAGTAGTAATTTACAATGTTTTTAACTCCATTTTTCCACTCGCATTACTAACAAAAGCCCTTATTTAGTATTGTTTTGAGTGTATGTAATTTAAAGCGGACTATACAACAGAAGGTTTTTTCTACTTGCTTTTAAATCTCAATATACAAAGCTATTAGAGTTCTTAACTTTGTGTATCCATCTAAGAGACTTTGTAAAGAAAAACCCCCTACTTATAAAATAAGTAGGGGGTTCATAATTCGGTTTCAACTAATTTAGTTGTTCAATATTAATGGCATTCCATCTGCTCCGGAGCCAATAATAACAACCTTAGAATTGTTCGATTTAGATAATTCTATAGTAGCCTCAATACCTCTCATTTTAAGTAGGCTAGGAGTAAGAGAGCTGTTTATAATCTTATTGGCTGCAGCTTCACCTTCGGCACCAATACGTTTTCTTTCAGCTTCACTACCTTCCTTATCTAGTCTGTAACGGTAGGCAGCAGCTTCTTGTTCCTGCTTTAGTTTGTCGTCTATGGCTTGTCTAATTTTTTCTGGTAAACGAATAGATCTAATTAATAATGCTTTCATAATAACGTTGTTTCCAGCAAGTACAGATTTTGTTTCTTCAATAATTGTACTTTCTACCTCATTACGCTTGGTAGAATAAATTTCTTCTGCTTCATAACGACCCATTACTTTTCTTACAGAAGAGCGAACTTCTGGTATCACCAAACGATCTACATAAGAGCGTCCAAATTCTTCGTGTAAATAACCAATTTGTTCGTAGGTAGGATTGTAACGAACCGTAATATCTATGGCCATAGAAAGACCATTTTTATCTAAGATGTCCATGCTTTCTTCTACTTTTTGTTCTTTAACTTCGTAAACAAAAATAGTATTCCATGGTGCAACTAAATGAAAGCCGGGAGCATAAGTGTTTACTTTGTCTAAGCCGGTTGTGAATTTTCTAAAAATAATTCCTCTTTCACCTGGATTTATAGTAATGGAAATGTTTGATCCTAGAATCATTAAAAAAAATAATACCGCTCCTGCGATGATTATAATTGGATTTACTTTTTGATTCATTTCTTTATCTTTTTTTTAATGTGTTCCTAAATATTTTCGTAATGCCCACTCGAAAAATAGACTTAGTAAAAGTACGAAAAAGATTGCTTTCTGTTGTATTAAATCACTTAACTGTTTACTGAAATATATTTTGGGTTTTTCTTCTATTTCCGTTCTAATAATTTCCGAATAATTAGCAAATTCATCTTTTGCAATAAAGCGTCCTTTTGTTAAATCGCTCATTTTTTGAAGTAGTTCCCAGTTCGCTTCTAGTCTTTGCTGTTCTACTGTGGAGGGTAAAATTGCAAAGGTTCCTTTTTGTTTTAATTGTTCTTTTTTATAGTTTGCTTGCAGAGTAAATGTGTAGTTACCAACACTCAAGTTAGTAAGAAGGCTGTTGTAGTTTCCATTTTTATTCGTTAGGTTGTATAAGTATTCGTTTCCTAAGTCGTTTACTAAAACCAAGTTGAGTTCTGCATTTTCTATTAGTTGGTAATTGTCGTTGTACAACTGAGCATTTAGTTTAAAAACATCTCCTTGAATACTTAACTTAGGGTATTTTAAACGAAGTTTTCGTTTGTCTTTGTTTAAGGTTAAGTACTGGCTTACAGATTGAATTATTTCGTTGAAATTATCATGTGTTTTGTTTTTCTGGAAATCAAATAAGTGCCATTTCCATAAGCCTTCTGCCAAGAGTATGGAAAGTATTTTAGTGTCTTTCTCTGCAAAAACAAACAAGGGTTTGTTCGTTTTAATACCCTCAATGTTTTGTGTAAATAAGGTATGCGAAATTTCCTTTTTTTCAAATTCTCCAAAAGGAGAAATTAGCGGAGGGGCTGTGTTTATAAATACGCTTGCTTGGTCGCTTAAATTAAATGGTGCAAAGTTATTGTTCAATACCGGCAAGGTAGATTGTTGTGAATTATTGGTTTTTACGGCTATCAGATCTTGCATTTCATTAAACGCATTCCATTTGGTGTTTTTTCCTGCAACAAACAATACGGATGTATTAGATTGCATTACTCGACTTATAAGGTCTTTATTTCTTGCTCCTTTTTCTGGGAGTTGATGTAAGATTATTAAATTGTAGGCTTCTAGTTCTCCTTTAAATTCGTGAGCAAGTGCTGTTTCTACTCTGTAGTTTTTACCTGTTTCTAAGGCAGATTTTAGTGCAGAAATATCGGGATGCGGAGCACTGGCAAGTATTAGGATGTTTTGTGTGTTGTTAAGAATTTCTATACTAAGCCTAAAGTTATTGTTTTGCTTGTTTTTTTCGCCCTTAAAACTAGAAATGCTAAGGTCGTAGTATTGAATACCTTCTGCATTTGCTTCGATCAATATTTCTTTTGCAATGGGTGTGTTGGCTTCTAGGTTTAGCCATTCTTCGTATACGAGCTTTCCTTTGTGTGTAATTTCTAATTTCTCTTTCTCCAAAGATGAGAAATTGCTTTGCAGCTCAAATACTACAGGAAATTCGTTTCCTAAATAGGCAATTTCGTTATAGTTTACTGCATTTATAGCCTGATCTAATTGGGCAGTACTGTCGCCTAAAGCTAGCGTATAAACGGGTACATTTAGTCTATTTACTCTGTAGTTGGGTTCCAGTCCTTGAGTATAGTTACCATCTGAAGCTACTACAACTGCGGCTAAGTTTCTGTTGTGAAATTGATCTTCAATACTTTGTAAGGCATTCGATATATTGGTGTATTTACCAGAGAAATTACTTGTAAATCCCTGGTAGATACTGTCTTGAAAATGGAATTCGTAAACATCGTAATTCTCTTTTAAAACAGTATTGTTTTTCTTTAAAACGTTTTCGAATTCTGTTTTATAATAGAGAGAGTCTTCGTAGTTTAAAATTGAGCTTGAAGCATCTTGTAAGAATACGAGTATTGGTTTTTCAACGCTTTTTATATTGTTGATCCATTTCGGATTAAAAAGAAATAAAATTAAAATGGATAAGGAAATGAATCTGAAACTAATAAGTAAAAGCCTCGATATAAGAGACGATTCTTTAAATCTAGAATCTTTAAAATAGACAAATAAAGCAAGTAGCAATGCTAAAAGCATTGCTACTGTTATAAGAATGTACGAATCGTCAAAGTGAAGCATTCTATAGTCTTATGTTAACATACCACCACAAACGTGAAGTACTTGTCCGGTTACGTAAGCCGACATTTCTGAGGCTAAAAAGACAGTAACATTTGCAACGTCTTCAGGTGTTCCTCCTCTTTTAAGTGGAATGCTACTTCTCCAGTCTGCAATTACTTTTTCATCCAGTTTTTCGGTCATTTCAGTTTCTATAAATCCGGGGGCAATTGCGTTGCATCTAATATTTCTAGAACCAAGCTCTAGAGCAACAGATTTAGTAAAACCTATAACCCCGGCTTTGGAGGCAGCGTAATTAGACTGTCCTGCATTTCCTTTTACACCAACTACAGATGTCATGTTTATTATTGATCCAGATCGCTGTTTTAGCATGGTTCTCTGCACAGCTTTGGTCATGTTGAAAACAGACTTTAGATTAACTTCTAATACTCGATCGAAGTCTTCTGCACTCATTCGCATTAGTAAGTTGTCTTTGGTTATACCTGCATTGTTTACTAATATGTCAATTGATCCGAATGTTTCTTTTACGTCTTCTATTAAAGCTTCAGCATTGTTCATAAGCGAAGCGTCTGATTTATATGCTTTTGCTTTTACACCAAGTGCATTAAGTTCCTTTTCTATAGCCAGTGCTTTTTCTTGAGATGATACGTAGGTGAATGCTACGTTTGCACCTTGTTCTGCAAGTTTTAAAGCTACTCCTCTACCAATACCACGAGTAGCACCTGTAATAATGGCTGTTTTTCCTTCAAGTAATTTCATTGCTTATTGGTCTTGTATGTTTTAAATCGTAATTAGTTGGCTGGTATCATTTTTTTTATATGTGCTACATACTCTTCAGGAGTCATGTACTCATAGCCTGTTTTACCGAGCATATTGGTTTTACCATCCATAAGAATAACAGTAGGGTAGCCCTTAATTTGGAATTTACGTGCTAGCTTAATTTGTTCTAAGGGTAAGTCTCTAGATCCACGAGGAAAGTCTAATTCAAGTAATATTAAGTTTTCTTTAGCAAAGTTTACAAAAACTTCTTGACTCAATATTTGACGCTCTAGTTTTTTGCACCAGCTGCACCATTGCTTTCCAGTAAAAAAAGCAAAAATGGGCTTACCCGTTTCGTTGGATAATTCTACAGCTTGTTTTACGTCTGTTAGCCAAAGTTCTGTAGGCTCATTACTACTCGATATTAGTCCGCAAGAAATACTGAATACGGTAAGTAGTAAAAAAAGTATTTTTTTCATAAGTCTTTTTGTCTTCTTCATGCTGCTAAAGTAAGCATTTGAAAGATTTGTATTCTAGTTTTTTTGTTAAATTGTTTTAAGATTATTTGTTTATTGGGTAAGCTATTGTAGCATATTGAAATTTGACAGACACACAACTCCCAACAGTACTAATTTTTTTTGAGAATAGGTTTAAATATACTGCTGTGTTAGTTTACACTTAAAGATTAATTTAATTAAATTGGGTTCTTATTATTCGAATATCTTATGACTTTAGTAGATAATCTAAGTCGAGTTTTAACTGAGTTGTAAAATTTATTTTGTTCTCGTAGGATTTAATTACGATCTCCAAGATCCATTCTTCATTCAGAAAAAGGTTTTTTAATAATGCTGTTTTTGTTGAATCCTGCGCGATCAAAATTTGATTTGATATTTCTTGTTTTGCATAGGATTTTATGCGGGTTAAAAATTGAGTAGATTCCTTATTTTCAATCCTTTCTAAGGTTAAAATAGCTTTGTCGGTACTTGTAGTTTTTGCTAAACAGAGAGCTAAATTGTACAATCCATCTTGAAAGTAGGGTGCTATTTCAATAGCTTGTTCAAAATACTTAAGTGCGCCCAAAAAATCATTTTCATACAGACTGCAGCCCCCTAGACTATTTAATATGTGTATGTGATAAGGGTTAAGAAGCAATGCTTTGTTTAAGTGTGTTTTTGCGCTTTTTAAATTATTGCTTTTTAAATAGAGCTCTCCAATATACCAATCTATAGGAGTGCTGGTTTTGTCCATTTGATAAGTTGTGTTTTGGGCCCTCAATAATAAGTTCCTAGACTCATCTATTGTTAAATTGTTTCTTTGAGTAATGTAGTCTTTAAACAGTATTTCACTCTTTAATCTTTGGTA
This sequence comes from uncultured Flavobacteriales bacterium, assembly GCA_963933205.1. GTDB lineage: Bacteria > Bacteroidota > Bacteroidia > Flavobacteriales > UBA7430 > UBA6772. Next base: position 2,667 of record CAWVTK010000080.1, on the reverse strand, counting down.
AACGATGCTACTTAAGCTTATAAGAAGACCAGATACAAGCAACAATACAGGCGCTTTTATTTTACAAACGGTACTGCTTTTTAATTTTAAAGAAATAAGAATTAAGAAGAGTAAGGAAGGCACTATTCGTTCTTGTGGAAAGCTAAATAATGAAATGAGTATAAAACTTATTAATCCAAAATTTACAGTTAAGGAGTCTTTATAGCTCGACTTTTTTAGAAGGGGATACGATAATATTATTAAAAAGAGTAGGCCACCAATAAGACCAAGTTCGTTAAAATTTTCTAATACATCGTTATGTGGTCTTTGCATCAATACGTCTCCTTGTCTTAATCTCCAAAGTGTAAGTCCGTAGGAGGCAAAGTAAATAGGCCAATTTCCAAGTCCAACCCCTGTAAGCCAATACTCAAAAAACATTTGAAAAGAACGTTTCCATAAAAACAAACGCTCTGTAATTGTCGAAGATCTAATCGAAGAGGAATCTCCAAAATCTAGTATATTTAAAAAATCATCAAAGGTTCCAAGCTGCTGCAAAAAGAAAAAACTGAGTACAGAAATACCTAAGGCAGAACCTATTATTTTAGGCGCGTTTTTTTTAATGAGTCCGCTTTTGTTATACGAATAATAGAGCGTACTACAAAACAGGGCTAGTAGTGCAGAGCGTGTTTGCAGAATTAGTAGCATTACAATTACAAGCGTTACTAAAAGGTATTTTAAATGTTTACTGCTTTTCCAAAGGGCTAATAATGGTAAAGAAAGAACTAAAACAGAGGCATAAATATTTTTGTGAGAAAAGCTTGTGCTTATCGCATACAAATTACTTGTTGTAAGGTTTAAGGAGCTGATCCATAAAAGTTGAATGAATCCGAAAAGTAGAATAATGCCAACGAAATAAACAGATCCTGTTATTAAGTAACGATCTGATGATTTTTTATCAATATTGAAAATTAGAATAAAAAAGAGGATGTATTCTATTCGTTTGATCAATTCAACATAATCGATGTAGTTTCTTGTATAACTACTTACCAATAAGGCTCCTATATATATAAAGTATACTGAGGTAAAGTGCTTCGGATACGTAATTTGAATGTTTTTAATGAAACAAAGTAAATAAGCTAGCATTAAAAAAACAGACAAAAAGAGTAAACGCGGAGTGCCCGAAGCATCCAATACTTTATCGAAGTAAATAAATGGTACGAGAATTAAGAAATAGTGTACTAATTTACCAATCATTTCGTAGTCGCTAAAATAAATTGTTCAGCGTAAATGTATTCTTTTCTAGTATACCAGTCAATATACCTACATCCGAGTTTAGGTAGCAGAACTAATTAATTACATTCGAAATACTAGAATAATTCTAGCCATAATTTCAACCATAATTAGAGTTCAGTTTATTCCTTTTCTCCAGACTAGGAAAACTTGAAACAATACTCCAGCATAAGTAAGTAGGTAGTTTTTTAATGTTTAAGAGAATAATCAGACTTAATGCAAAAGTCTTTTTTCCACCTTTCCATTTTCATAAACATAGAATAAAAGCATTCCTTTTTTATGTTCTTTATGCTCTTTACCTAAAATGTCTATCATTTTTAGCAAATGTGTTTCGCCCTTTTTAGTTTCGTCTAGCCCAATACCATCGTCGTAGTCTATTTCATCGCACACTCCATCCATATCAATATCGTTAAAACACTCGCCTGAGCAATCAACGTATTCAACGGGAGCACAGCTTCCATCTTCAAAATTAGCGTCTGGATTATAGTTGCAAGCAGTTGGGTCGGTACAACCTAGTGAAGTCGATGTGTCAACTTCTTCCAATAAAACAACTTCTTCGGTATATGGTGTATAAGAGTCTGCTTGAGAAAAAGTATTTACAAGATAATTCATCTTCGTTTCTGCACTTTGAACAATCCATATAATTTCTTGTCCTAGGCTAAAGCCTTCTATTTCTAGCGTTGTTGCATCGTCTCCAATCAAGGTAATTCCTATAGTAATTGAACCGTCGTAAACAACGAATCCTCCATTTACAAGTACACCATCTATAAGGTAAAAGGCGCCTATTAAATCACCAATTTGAATTGGAGATGTCTCCAGAACAAGGTTCATAACATATATGTTATAGATAGTGGTAATATTTGTTAGATTTGGTATTGTATCGAAGCTTATGTTAAATTCAAATATACACGAGCCATCATCATTAACAGCTTCATCGTCAAAGTTTAATGCTTCTAGATTAGTGCATCCTTCTGGATATTCAATAAAGCCATTACAATCGTAAAGGTCTTGATTATCGTCGTAATAACTAAACAAACCATCTAAGCTAGATGTTATGGTATTAAGTATGGAAGTACTGGCATAGAACAATAAGTTGGTTCCTTGTGTAAATAAACTTGAACCTTGAACAAAGATTGAGGTATTGTCTGTAGTTACTGTTCCTTGCTGAAAATATGTAAATGCATTATTTGAGGATAAATTGTAACCATCCATAATACTGTTTAAAAACGCATTTTCGGCTCCGTAAATACATGATCCATCAGTTGAATTTGCATCTGCATTGTAATTACATGCATCTTCATCCATACATCCAGCAGTTTGTCCTAATGCAATAAGAGGTAGGAATAATAAGGAGTATAAAATCTGTTTCATAACGGTATGTATTTAAGTTGATATAAT
>CAWVTK010000079.1:0-8788 GCA_963933205.1 uncultured Flavobacteriales bacterium | reverse complement strand
CCTCAAGTTCAAATTTCGGGGTCTTTTTTATTTTCACCTAATTCTAATTTTTGAGCTATTGTTTATTCTGCATAGCCCATGTTTTGTCAAATACCCTCCTCCTTTTTCTCTTTATTTACATGTATTTAGAACAGTTATGACACTCCCTAACGCACTTATTTTAGTATATTTGAATTTGTTAAGTTTAATTAATGTGGAGCTAAACGACTATTCATTCTGTTTATTTCTATCCCTAAGAAGAGCTATTTTTTACTATTAGAATGTATATATAGTTCTTTTTCTTTCATAAAACCACTTTTTTTAATTCCCGAATAGGACTCTAAATTAGCTCTATAACCGTTGTGTATCTAGAATACTTTACTTTTCTAGATTAATTATTAATGTACTGAAATACAGGCTCTAAATAATACAGTCCCCTTATTTGTCCTTGTGTATTATTGCTTGTCATCCTTTTTGTCCTACCTGCGATTAGCAAACACCTTATTCTTTTAAATAGTTTTGTATAATTAAATCCAAGACTATGAAAAAATCACCCTTAAGTATTGCACTTCTTTTGAGTGCTGGACTTTTTGCTCAAACTGCAAACCTAAGTTCTTACCAAAAGAAAGCAATGAAAACTGAGCGCTTTGCGCGTCCTGTAAATACAGGATTAAATCACACACTACTTATTTTAGGTACCGCATGGGAAAATTCACCTGAGCTAGGTGATGAAATAGCTGTGTACGATTCAGAAAAAAACATGGTTGCATCTACAGCTTGGAGACCCGAACAAGAAGGCCATACTGGCTTGGCTATTTGGGGAGACGATGAGATGACTTCTTCTAAAGAGGGAATGATTAAAGGAGAGCGGTTTAGTATTGTTCTTTTTGATAAATCTGCAGATACTATGACAGAATTAGCTGTAGACAAATGGGAACGAGGCGGTAATGTCTTTTCTAAAGACGGAGTTAGCGTTGTAGGTTCTATTTCAGCTACTACTGTTTTAAATCAAGACTTAGATCTTTTTCAAAACGTTCCCAATCCTGTAATGGATCTTACAAATATTAGTTTTTACCTTCCTCAAGATGGAAAAGTTAAGCTTTCTGTTTCCAATACATTGGGTCAAGAGGTAATGACTTTAGCAAACGAAGTTTATAGCAAAGGGATGCATACTATAAACATGGATGCATCAAGCTTATCTACCGGAGTTTACTTCTACAAATTAGTAGCAAATACGCAAAGTATTACAAAACAATTAACATTAGTAAAATAAATCCCCCAGGAAATATGAAAAAAACGACTACTAAATTAATGACACTTTTAGCTCTTGTTTTTACAATGAGTTATTCGTCATTCGCCCAAGTTACTGAAATATGTAACGATCCTGCTGCATGTAATTACCAAGCAGTAAATAATAACGAACCTTGTATTTACATTGTAACACCCGAGATGAACTCCGAAGCTCAATCAGCTTTCGATGCCGCTCAACTTGCTTTACAATATGCCCAAGAGGCAGTAGTTGCTGCAAGTTCTGCTAGATCCATGATGCAAGAATTATCTTCTTCTGCGGAGCTAAGTTACAGTACATCACAAATGTCTCAGCTTGCAGTGTTAGATGAAATTTCCGTAACGGAATCTAACATGAATGGTTTTGTTTCAGACCTTGAGGGTATTTTAACTCAATTATCGAGCGAAACTTTAAATCTATCTAATATAGAATTAGACCTTGATTTAGAAGAAGTAGCTATGGCAGCTGCAAATCTTGCTCTTCAAGGAGCGCAAGAATACCTTGCACAGGCGCAATTAATTTCTGATGCTGCATTAGCAGATTTCACTGCTGCAGAGTTTGAAAACTTTGATGCAGGCCAAGCTGTAAACGATGCTTGGGAGGCTTATAACTTTGCGGGCAATTTACAAGACAATGCTCTTGAGGCACTTGGTGTTGCACAATTAGAAGAAGAAGCTACTCAGTATGCTTTAGATTTAGGAGTTTCTGCTTTAAACGCTGCTTCCGAAGAACTTATAAATGCGCTTGGAGCAATTGGTTTAGCTGAAGAAGCTGCTGCAGCAAAAGCGGCAATTGTTGCTAGTGCAAACTTAGCAATGGAAGGAGCTCAAGCAGCTTTAGCTTTAGCTCAACAAGTTTCTGATGTTGCCTTGATGGATTTCACCTCAGCTCAAGTTGAAAATTTTGATCTTGCTACTGCAATGACAGATGCCTTAAATCTTCAAACATTTTATCAAGATGCTTTAGACAATGCATTGGAAGAATTAGGAATTGCTCAATTGCAACAAGAATCTACTCAATACGCTGCTGATTTAGCTGCATCTGCTTTAGATCAAGCTTCTGAAGAATTAATTGGAGCTTTAGGAGCAATTGGATTAGCTGAGGAAGCTACCGCTGCAAAAGCAGCTATATTAAGTGGTGCTAATTTAGCAATGGATGCTGCACAAGATGCACTAGACATAGCTCAATCAGGTGTAGACGTAGCAAATGCTGCTGTTGCTGATGCTTACTCAGGAGTTTCCGCAGCTCAATCTGCTCTAGACTCTGAGAATGCACTTACTTCGAGTACTCAATATGCTTGGAACCAAGCGCAAAACTATTACAACTCATTAGAGTTAGAATTTTGTACTTATACTCCGGAAGTTCCTGCAGTATGGACTCCAGCAGTTGAATCTTATATAATAACTCCTGCTGTACCTTCGTATTTGATAACTTCGGCAGTTGCATCTGTTTGTACTGGTGGGTATTACCAAACACTTACTCCAGCAGTACCAGCTGTTACACTTTGGGTTCCTGAACTTTGTTTACCATGGCCAATATCAAGTTGTACAGGTGGGGAGTACGAAACAATTACTCCAGCAATACCAGCAACTACAACTTACATTGATCAAGTTTGTACTCCTTCAATTCCTGCAGTATGGTCTCCTTCAGTTCCTGCAGTATGGTCTCCGTACATTCCTTCTACACAGGTTTCGCCTTACATAGCTTCAACTAATATATGTGTTCCTAACCCAGAAGTTGCCATAGCATTTACTGCTATTGGAGTTGCAGCTACACCATATTATGCAGCACAAGTTGCAATGGATGCAGCACAGTTAGCTCTTACAGGAGTTTTAGCTACTCAAGCTGCGGCTCAAGTTGTTGTAGATCAGGCTTCATCTGTATTAAATGGTGCTCTTTCCACTGTAGCAGATCAAATTGCAGTTGTACAAAATGCTCAAGGCGACTTGGACTTAGCAGCAGAAGCTGAAAACAATGCAAATACTGCATATCAAGCTGCTCAAAATCCTCATGCACTTGCTGCAGATGCAGAAGCTTTTGCTAATGATGCTGCTGCTTTAGCACTTGAAACTGCTGGAGATTGGCAAGACCTAGTTGCCCAAAATACTGGAAATGCACTAGCTGCATTAAATACTTACGAGGCAACTGCTCCTTTAGCAGAAGCTGCAGAAATTGCTCTTGAAGGAGCTGCTGCTGCCGCAGAAATTGCGAATTCAGAGTTAAACGATAGAATTCAAGAGCAGGCAGATAAAATAGCAATGCTTCAGAATGCACAAGGTGATTTAGACTTAGCTGAAGAAGCACAAAATAATGCAAATGTTGCTTATCAAGCTGCTCAAGATCCTGAAGCTGCTGCTCAAGCTGCTGCAGATTTAGCACAAACAGCTGCAAATCATGCCGTTTCTGTTGTAGCAAGTGCTCAAGAGTTAGCAGAGTCTGGTGCAGGAAACCTTTTGGCTTTATTGAACGACTATGAAGCTTTAGCTCCTTTAGCTGATTTAGCTGAAGCGACCTTAGATCTTGCAACTACTGCTATGGCAGAAGCCAATGCAGCTTATTCTGGAATGCTAGACAATGTTAGCAGTGAGTTAGCAACAGTTCAAACGCATGAGTATTCTATTTCTGAATTAACTACAATGGCTTTGGATGCTACCGAATTAGTTTCGGAGCTTACAGGTGCTAATGCAGCAGCAGAAGCTATGATCTCTACTGCAGAAGCAAGCATTACTTTATTAACGGGTCAGTCTTTGGATTTAGAAGCTCTTGTTTTAGAAGCTGCGAATATGGTTCTTGCAACTACCGACGATTTAGTGAGTGCAACAAATCAGGAAGCCATTGTTATGGTAGAAAGAGATAATTTAGAAACTGATTTTGCTCAAGCTACCATGATTCTACAAAACAACACAATGAGCGGTCCTTGTGCAGTTTGCGAGATTGATGCTGATGGTGTTGCTTATATAGACGCTAATGATGCGGATAATGATGGTGTTTGTGATGTTGTAGCAATTATTGCTGGTTGTACAGATGCTTTAGCAAGTAATTACAATGCTGCTGCTAATCCAGACGATGGTTCTTGTATTTCATGGGAGCAACTTGCAGTTCAATTACAAGTAGACTTAGATGCTGCATTAGCAAATCAAGGAAACAACATGGTTTATGTAGATGCATTCCTTGACCTTCCTGAAGGTTGGAGTATGTTTGGATATTCTTGTATGGAATCTGTAAATGCAATTGATGCCTTCTTAGAAATTTCTGAAAGTATTCTAATCGTTAAAGATGAAATGGGTTTATCTTACCTTCCAGAATGGGGCTTTAATGCTCTAGGAAGATTGGAGTACTCAGAAGGATATAAAATCAAATTAGCTGAATCGGTTACACAATTTCAATTTTGTACCGTACCAGTTGTAGAATAACTATACCTTATTTAAATATAAAAAGGCTACTCATTTTGTAATGAGTAGCTTTTTTATTTAATTCGATTTCCGAAATACAAAAGATACTTTATCTAGCTTTTGTTACAAACACTATGGTTTTTCTAGTATTAGAATCCATTAAATTAATCAAAGTTTACCATGAAAAAAGCACTGTTTATAACTACCTTATTTATTGTGGTAGGATGCTCAAACAAAATTGTTCTATTCGATCAGATTGAAGACAAAGGTGAAATAGGGAGTCCCTTAGTTTATTTTGAAAATCGAGTACTTACGGGTACTGTTTTGGACTACCATCCTGACGGAAGCTTGAAGTTGAGCTCCTCTTTTAGAAAAGGGAAGTTGGATGGAATTTTAAATTCCTGGTCCGAGGATAGCTTATTATTGTGCGATATTCATTTCAAAAAAGGTTCTAAAAACGGTGTTTTCAAACAGTTTGACGAAGCCGGACAATTGATTTTTGATGGGGTTTATGCAAAGGATAAGAAAAATGGAATATTCAAGATCTTTATGGCAAGTGGGCAACTGTTAACTGAAGGTCTTTTCATTAAAGGAGTAATGCATGGTTCTCATAAAACATTTAATGAGAAGGGCCAATTAACCATTGAATCCAATTATTTAAATGGAATTCTTCACGGAAAACAATGTTCGTGGGATGCTGATGGCGTAATAATATCAGAAGAAACTTACGACAAAGGAAGTTTACTAAATATAGCTCCTGTAGAGTAAAATCTTATCAGTATAATTTATTTTAGTATCGAAGAGTCTACTGTCTCATAGTTGTTTAACCTGATTACTGCGGTAGGTTTTAACTGATTTTCATACTCAATTTTACCTCGAAGCATATTAGTTTAAGTTTTGCCCTACCTTTACATTCAGTTTTAATTGATAAGGGCTTAACTAGCTTTTATAAAAACAGGTATGTCATTACAGTTACATCTCCATGTCCATAATCTTAAAAAACAGCCGAATTGAATTACTTGTAGATCTTCCGGAAGACAACTACCAATTGTCGCGATTTGATTGGACAGGTAAGATAGTAGGCTTAAAATTTGATTCGGTTTGCTTAACAACATCCGAAGAAAAGAGTGCTAAGAATAGTTCTTTTTTGGGCCAAGGATTTTACAACGAATTTGGCATAAAGAGCCCTTTAGGTTTTATCGAAGCTAAAGAGGGAGAATGGTTTCATAAAATAGGGATTGGCTTACTTAAAAAGCAGGGAAAAGTATACGACTTTAACAAGCCGTATGAAATGAAGCCCGCAGTTTTTAAAACAACAACAACAGCGAGCAGTATAATCCTTTCTTGTACCGCTCAAACCGCAAATGGTTATGGATATGTTTTAACAAAGAAAATTTTATTGTTAGCCGATGGATTCAAGGTTCTTTATGTTTTAAAAAACACTGGATCTAAAGTAATAGAAACCACCGAGTATTGTCATAATTTTTTAGCTATGGAGTATTTATCTTCTGATAGGTATTCACTTAATTTTTCATTTATACCAGCGCCTTCTCGTTTCAACGAAACGTTAAATCCAAACAATTATATAGGCTTTAAAATGAACAAGGTTTCAATGTTAAAAGGACTCAATCAAACGTTTTATTTTAGCAACCTATCGGGTAGTAAGCTGGTTTCTTCAAAATGGGAGTTGCAAGACCATTTAAATAAAGTAAGTATATCGGAACAAGGAGATTTTGAAACACGTATGGTAAACTTATGGGGGGCTGGGCATGTAGTTAGTCCAGAACTTTTTGTAGCTATTGAGCTTGCGCCTCACAAGAGTTTTAGCTGGCAACGAACCTATTCAATTCGTAAGTTATAATTGGGTAGTATTTCAAACTAATAGTACACCAATAGTTGTATAACCTCCTCTCAATTATATAAAACAGAAGGCTCATTCTGTATTTATTTCTTTAAAAGCTTAAAAGAATAGGTTTGTTGTTTTGTTTTGCACAAAATAACATAAGCTCCTTTGTTTAAATGTCCTAGGTTATTCAATGTAAGGCTGGTACTGTTTAGTTTCTCAAAACGAGATTCAATCATTTTTCCATCCATTGTAAACAAGCAAATAGTAACTTCTTCGGATATGAGCTTATTAAATTGTAGGGTAAAATGCTCTTCAATAGGATTTGGGTAAGCACTCAAATTAGCATCGAGTTTATCCAAATTTAAATTGGAGCTTTGGTAAACTCTTACAAAATCTATTTCTAGCGCACTTTCCACAAAATTTGGAGAGATGTCTGGCGCAATAGCTGTGTTAAGTACCAAATACTGTTCGGCATAAAAGGGCCATGTTTCATTGTTTTTTATTGGTGGATTATAAATGTAGTGTACAATATCGTCTATACTAAACACCAACCTATCTTCTGTCCATTCCATAGCATACGTATGAAATTCTGTTGATGCTGTTGCAAGATTTCTTCCACCATGATTTACAGTTCCACCATAGCTTGATGGAGTATGTATGGCACTTTGTACAAAGTTTTGGTTAGATCCCCAATGCTCCATAATGTCAATTTCACCACAATTAGGCCATGGAGAACTTCCAAATCCCTCTAATTCCCAGTAAGCTCCAGGCTCTGTAATGTTTTTACCTAGGGTCCATATTGCAGGCCAGGTGCCTTGTCCGTAAGGGAGTTTGGCCCGAACCTCTATACGTCCATACTTAAAGGAAAATTTAGAGTTTAGCCGAGCAGAGGTATACTCTTTTGTTTGTCCCTGATCGGTAAAAGACTCTTTAATAGCTTTTATTTTAAGTAATCCCTCTTCCATTATAGAGTTTTCTAAACGGTCTGTATAGTGTTGTAATTCATTATTGTACCATCCTTGTCCGTTGGGCAAGAGTGTTTGGTGAAACCATTTTTCAGAATTGACAGCGCCAGTTGCCTCAAATTCATCGGACCAAACTAGTTGATTAAACACAGGCTGCAATGCAACTTCTCCATCGAAATAAAAATCGTCAATGTATGCAAGAACTTCACTTGTATTTCCCTCTCCATTTAATTGAATAACAACTCGGTTAAAATCGGTCCTAAGGCTAGGCGCAATAGATTGATTGCTGAAATTGATATAGGCGTCATTTTCAAAATCAAAAACGAGTTCTTGCCATTGGTCTAAAATTATAGGTTTAATAATTTCGGACTGCGTTGTCCAAGGTTCACTACTATTTCCTGCTTGTAATTTTAAGCTAATTTGATTGATTTGGTTGCCTGTTATACCGATAGAGGGTACAAATACTTTCAAAGTAAATGATTTGGACGTAGAGAGGTCAAAATTTGGGATTACATCAAAACGAATATTGGCATACTCACCTCCTTGATCTTTGTACTCTAAAACCGTAGCAGAGGTATTTATTCCTTGCTGAACTGGGTTGTTAAAAGTAGCGTTTAGTAAACACGCATCTCCATACCATGAATCTATGCTTCCGTTCCCTTCAAAATCATCCTGAAGAATTACATTTTGCCCTAGGCAAGTTAAAACGGTAAAAAGTGCTGTTGTTAATGTATTTACTAAAGTGCGCATATGTTTCTTTACTTAGTATAAGCTGATTTATTTTTTGTTAAAAACTCGTTTAATCAAAAAACCTTACGAAGATTAACAATGTTAAACTAAGGAGTGTTTGTATGGTTTTATTTCCGATTAAAATAGCCATACAAATATCCTAATTTTATTTAATATTACAGAGCAAATAGTCTTGTTTTAGGCCAAATCGTTTCAGATAAATAAAGTCAATTTCAGGTTTCATTACCCAATAGATTTCTTCAATTTGTTTCGCTTATATCTTATGCTCTGTCAGTTTTTTAAATCAAAAGGGCTTCAATACTAAATACATAATTGGATTCGATTTTAATTTCGCCACCTACGTTTTTGCGAATTAATTAGTCTATTTTAAGAACTTTTGTACCTTTGGATTTATCGGATTATTAAGATCAAATAGTCTGTTGTTTACAAATCATAACTAATGTATTTAGAATTGCTTTTATGTCGAATATAAATATATCTGTAGATTGTGTTGTTTTTGGTTTTGACTCCGACTTAGATTTAAAAGTCCTTTTAATCACAAGAAATGAAAGCTCAAATTCTTTTGATA
>CAWVTK010000078.1:0-8879 GCA_963933205.1 uncultured Flavobacteriales bacterium | reverse complement strand
GTAACCTAAGTTCGTCCAATCCATTAAATTAAATTTTAATTCTAAATTACAAATGGAGACATGAAGATAGCCTTCTTCGCATTTCAACGATAGAGGTATAAATTAAACCAAACGACCCTTTAACTACTGTTTCTAAACGTTTAATCCTTAAGATTTAAGATGCCAAATCAAAGTACGCAATTACAATTGTTTCAGTTTATTTTTTTTGAAAAAATATTGTCCTTTTATTATTTTGTATCTTTGATGTTCATATAAATTCGTCTCCCAACACCATGCATAAACTTTTATATTTAGGACTTTTACTTTCTTGTGTGCTTTTTTCGTGCAAAAAAAAAGTTGAAGGGTGCACAGATGCATTAGCTTGTAATTACAACTCCGAAGCAAACACAGATGATTCTTCATGTGAGTTTCCATCAGTAAACTATGATTGTGAAAATAGCTGTATTAATGACCAAGATGAAGATGGTGTTTGTGATGAAAATGAACTCTCGGGATGTACAGATTCTTTAGCCTGTAATTATATAATTCTAGCCACTGAGTCTGATACTAGTTGTACATATGCTATAACTTATTATAATTGTCAAGGAGACTGTCTTAACGATATAGATAATGATGGTTTGTGTGATGAGAATGAAGTGATGGGTTGCATAGATTCATTGTCTTGTAATTACAACAGTTTAGCTACAGAAAGTGATGGAAGTTGCGAATTCGCCATTGAATTTTATAATTGCGAAGGCGAATGTCTTAATGATGATGACAATGACAGTGTGTGCAATGAGTTTGAAATTGACGGATGTACGAATCCGGAAGCTTGTAACTTTAACGTTTTAGCAACAGAAGATAATGGCGATTGCGAATTCCCTGAACTATATTATAACTGCGAAGGAGCCTGCGTAAATGATGAAGACAACGATGGATTGTGTAATGAACTAGAGATAGGTGGATGTACGAACTCGGATGCTTGTAATTTTGAGCCCTTAGCAACAGATAATGACCAAAGCTGTATTTTTGCTTTGGAATACTACAATTGCTTAGGTACTTGTATTATCGATTCTGACGCAGATGGTGTTTGTGATGAAAATGAGCTGTTTGGATGTACTGATTTAGAGTCCTGTAACTATTTAGCCGAAGCAACAGAAGAAGATAATTCGTGTACCTATCCAGAATCTAATTACAACTGCGACGGCGAAGAAATAGTGCAAATTGGCGATTTTATTTTTGGAGGAATCGTATTTTATGTTGATGAGTCTGGAGCTCATGGCTTAGTTTGCGCACCCAGTAATTTAATGAGCCCAAATGGTTGGAATGACTTTCAGTGGATGGACATAACGGTTGGTGGGAATCAGTACATACCATTAAATGGAACTACCTCAAATTTAATTGGTTCTGGTGCGTCTAATACCTCCTTAATTATCAACAGTCAAGGCATTGGGGCTGATGCTGCTTCTATGTGCTCTCTGCTAATCCTTAATACTTACGATGATTGGTATTTACCTTCTTTAAATGAGCTTTGGGACATGAATACACACAGAGAAATCATTAATGATACTGCCATCGAAAATGGTGGTGATCAATTCGTTTATGATTTTTATTGGTCTTCTTCCGAAGTGAATCTAACAGATGCTTGGGCAGTTAATTTTACTCAAGCAGCCCAAGGGTCCTTTGATTTGAGTAGAGGGAAAATGAATGGGGATTTAGTTAGACCTATTCGTTCTTTCTAACCAAGGTGAAATTATTGAACATTTTCAAATTTATCTAAATTCGGTTCGAATAAGAACCAACAAACCATTAAATAAAAATTATGAAGAGAATTTTACTAGTATTCGTTGTCGCCTTAGGAGTAAATCAACTAACAAGAGCACAAGTGGTAACAACAGTTGCATGTGATTTGATGAACTTATCGGTTAATGTATCTGATACTACACTGGTTAAGCTATACCATCCGGGTCATTATTTGACTTCACCAGGGGAACATAATATTATTGCTTGGGAAATTACAGATACTCAAGGAAACCTTATTGCCGAAGATACTTTAACAGATGAAAGTGGTTTTTTGTTCTATCATAATATTCCTTTTTCGGATACCATGAATGTTACTGCGCACCTAATAAACGATTCTGCCGTTTACCAAGGAAATCCTGTTAATTGTTTAATAGAAGATCAATTGTACTGGGAAGTGTCTGAAGTTATTCCAGGTGTTTTTACTGGAAGGTGGGAATTTGTCAATGATAATGTTGGCGTAGATCAAAATTCTACATTAGACATCGAAGAATTATTACCTACTATAATTGCAGATAAAAGAATTTATGATGTATTGGGTAGAGAGTTAAAAGAAGCGCCAATTGGACAGATTTACATTCAAAACAAAAAGAAATATCTTAAATTTAAAAATTAACATCAGTAGTTAAATTTTAAAAACAGAAAATCTAGCAAATAAAAAAGCCACTCAATACTGAGTGGCTTTTTTATTTGCTAGATTTATTTAAGTCTATCTATAAGGTTTTGAAAAACAAACAAACCAGTAGAGCGACTAAAATCAGTTAATTAAATTGTTGCAGATGCTTTTGTATTGGCATCAATTTAACTGACTTTTATGACAATGAGAATAGCACCCAAAATTCAGTTTTTTAATTAAAAAACTCGATTTTTTTGTTACGACTTTTTAGCTGTTTTAATTTCAGGATCATTACTCTCCTCTTTTTCTTGAGACTTGTGACCACGATAAATCATGTAAAAAAGACCTATCATATATAAAGAGAAGATGATAAATCCTATAATAAACATTGAAGGAGACAGCATACTTATTTGTTTTTATTTATGGAATCACTTCTTCTTTGTCTGAATGCAATTGCAAATAATAAAATCGTACCAGGCCAATGAGCTGAATATTGTGCAGACTCAAAATCGCCAGTAAGGCCTAGAATGATAGAATACATCATTGCAACAAATGCGATGATTATAGGATAATATACCTGTAAAAATAGAGCGAAACTTTTCATAGATTAATTTTTTTAGTAAATGTATAGCTTTAAAACCATAAGTTTTAATTGAAAGAGTGTTTATTGCAAAAGAACCTTTGTGTTTGTCTTTTAATTTATCCATAATTGTTTCGAACAAGAAGCAATAAATTTAACAGTGCTGAAATAGATGATAACGAAGATTGCAAATTTCCTGAGATCGGATTTGATTCTAATGGGTTTATTCTGTTAAATAATAGCGCTGTTTTTACAAGTTGGCTTGTTCTTTTATATTAATGACAAAGGCAACACGTTTCATCTTTTGGGAAGAAGAATAAGCGCGTTCATACAGGTTTTTAACAAGGCAACTTTTCTGTGTACTGCTAATTTTCAGATTAGTTCTGGACTTCAATGGAGGATGAACCCGCTGAAACTGCACACTGCTTTCATTTTTCATGAAGTGTTTATTGAGAGCCACAGAGAGAGAGTGCCGAATGTGCGTCCAATCCCTTGCTAGTTATAAATTTGTTTTGAAAGAAATAAAATAGTGAATCCTAGTTGTACCCATCTGTTATAGTTTCATAAGTAGGGTATACTAACTTGTTAAAACCTAACTTTGCTTTAACTAAACTATAAATTAAGTAAATCATGAGTTTTTTAAATGCAGAATGGAGAAAGCTAGCGATTGCAAATTATGTAATTGACCCGAGGGTTCTCGAAAAATATGTTCCGCCAGGAACAGAACTTGATTTATGGCAAGACAAATGTTACGTCAGTTTAATTGGTTTTATGTTTTTAAACACCAGGTTGTTGGGTTTTAAAATTCCATTTCACAGTAATTTTGAAGAGGTAAACCTTAGGTTTTACGTAAAGCGCTTTGAAAACAATGCCTGGAAGAGAGGGGTTGTTTTTATTAAAGAAATTGTTCCGAAGCCCGCACTCACATTTGTTGCCAACACAATTTATAAAGAACATTACCAAACGCTTCCAATGCAGCATACTTGGGAAGAAAATAGTGTGAATAGAACGGTTTCGTATAGCTGGAAGAAAAATAAGGTTTGGCACTATTTTAAGGTAACTGCCGAATTGAAAGCTATAGAGATCATAAAAAACAGTGCAACAGAATTTATCACAGAGCATTATTGGGGCTATGCTAAATCTAATAATTCGGTTACAAACGAGTACGAAGTTACACATCCTAAGTGGAAACACTATCCGGTAGTTCATTCCAAAATAAGTGTAGATTTTGGGGCAGTTTATGGAGTTGATTTTGAATTTCTAAATAGTATAAATCCCGACTCTGTTATGCTTGCAGAAGGTTCTGAGATCACTGTCGAGCATAAAACTAAGATTCATGCTCACTAGCATAACCTAATCAGTATTGTTGGCTTGTACTTTAAATTAATACCAAAGACTTTGTATTTTATTTTCCAATCAGGTCGAAGTAGAAACAATATTTAGTATTTTCGGGTTTAGTAAAACAAATTATTAATTTTAGTGTTTACACCAATTTATTTTAAGTAGCATAAAAAATACATTTGCTTACTAATTTTAACAAACCCCCTAGTTGATATCTATTATGAGTAACTTGTATTCTCTTTTACTTTTTTGTCTTTTTACATTTATTCCAATCCAATCTTCGGCTCAAAACGAGGTAAGTTTACCTATCGATTTTGAATTAGGCGATGATTTGATTCAAATAGACTCTTCCAATTTCGTTAATTTTAACGGAGGTACTTTTGATGTTCTTGTAAATCCATATCAGACCGAAGAAAATGGCAGTAAGTGGGTAGGTAAAATTGTAAGAACTCTAGGCGACGTTTGGGCAGGAAGTAAAATTCAGTTAGATGAAAACCTAAACTTTAGCCAATCTTCACTCATTTCTATGAAGGTGTATACGCAAGCACCGATAGGTACTCAAATCAAAATCAAGATTGAAGATCCACTGTATTTAGATCTTGGAGATCCAAGTTTCGAAATGGATGCTTGGACAACAGTATCAAACGCTTGGGAAACAATTGTGTTTGATTTTTCAGATTCTCCGTCTACCTTCAACAACATTGCATTTATGTTTGATTTTAACACCATTGGAGATGGCTCAGACCTATCTACCTTTTATTTTGACGATATCCAGCAGGTTTTCTCAACCGATCCAAGCGAGGTTTCTGGATGTACTTACAGCCAAGCTTGTAATTATAGTTCTGAGGCTACCTTAGAAGATGGTAGCTGCTTTTTTGCTGAACTGTATTACAATTGCGACGGCTTTTGTTTAAATGATGCCGATAACGATGCTGTTTGCGACGAAATAGACAACTGCATACTAGAAGCTAATGTAGACCAAATTGATGCCGACAATGACGGAGAAGGCGATTTATGCGATTATAACGATGGACTAGGCCTTGCAGATCTAGATAAAACAGCCAGAGTTCTTCTTAAAATAGTAGATGCGCTAGGTCGAGAAGTTACACATCCAAAATCGGGTCAACTACTGTTTTATATTTACGATAAGGGTAAAGTAGAAAAACAGATTAAGTATTAAGAAAAAAAGCCACCGATTAGGGTGGCTTTTTTATTTCGACTGAGTGTCAATTTTGTTATATACATGGTAATTTGAGTAAGCCTAAAGGTTAAACTCTTTTACAGTTAAATTTAATTTTGAATTATTCTTATTTATTGATCGGCAAGGAAAGCTTTGAAAACTTATTTTAAATACCTAAGCTCAAAATGTAGATTCAAAATTTTAATTTTACAGCTCGTAATCTGTTAACCTTTTATCTTCACCATACATTAATAAATCTAGGCACTAAATACAATCCTAAATTTCATAAGTTGTTTAAGATTGTCCTTTCACAATTTATAGTTGTATGTTTGAAAGTAATTGGAGTTTCAATTAGATTTATTTTTTTTAATAAATTCCTTTTTTTAACATAAATAACTTTTTTTAAAACAAAAATCGATGAATAAATTTTTAGTATTATTTATTTTTTCCTCTATCATGATTGCTTGTACAACTACTCAAAATGTTGTTAGAGTTGAGCCTCCTATTCAAATTGAAGAGGAGTATAAAGGAGTGAAACGAAAAGTTGCAATTGCACGATTTTCTAATGAAACTCAGTATGCTAAAGGATTATTCTATAGTAAGGATAATGACCCATTGGGCAAACAGGCAGTAGATATTTTGTCTACAAAATTAGCGTCAACAAATAAATTTATTTTGTTAGAGCGCCAAGATTTAGATAAAATTTTAGAGGAATTAGAAATTACTGGAAACGATTCCTATCAAAAAGTGGGTGCTGATTATTTAATTATTGGATCTATCACAGAATTCGGAAGAAAAAATATAGGAGATGTTAATGCTTTTTCAAGAAGCAAAACACAAACAGTTCAAGCAGGAGTTAGCGTTCGTCTAGTAGATGTAACTACAGGGCAAATAATTTATTCTGAAGAAGCTAAAGGAGAGGCTGTAACTACCAATAAAACAGTTATGGGCTTAGGAGAAAGAACAGATTTTGATGCAACTTTAAGTGATAAAGCAATTTCAGCAGCAATTTCTAAATTAGTTGAAAATATCATTAACAACTGCATGGATAGGCCATGGAAGTCCTATTTTTTATCTTACGATGATGATGGAATAATAATATCAGGTGGGAGCAGTCAAGGATTGTTAGTAGGCGATACTTTCGAAGTTTTCGAAAAAGGAAAAAAAGTAAAAAACCCACAAACAGGAATGTTTATGGAATTACCTGGAAAATCTGTAGGATCAATAAAAATCGACTTTTCTGGTGGAGATAGCGTAGAAAATGAATTTTCTGTTGTAACTCTAATAGAAGGTAGTGTCGATAGAAACAATTTGTCTAATTATTTTATAAAAGAAATTAAATGATGAGAAAATTATTATTTACACTAACGTTAGTTACAATTTTTTTTAGTGCTTGTACAGGAGTTATGTCTACTGCCTCAGGTTTAGAAGATGAATCTTTTTTACGATTTATTGGTAACCCAAGTGTTTATCCTTCGGAAGTTTCTGTTTTGGTAGACGGAACTATTTCATTCAAAGCTGAAGTGGAAAGAGACCATGCAAAACGACCTAAAGGAACTATTTACGCAATATCGAAAGGTGCTCACAATATTAAAGTTACCCATGAAAATACGGTGATTTTTAACAAGAAAATTTTTATTTCAGCACAAGAAACTAAAAAAATATTACTTCCATGAAAAAACCCCTTTTCACCTTTATTGCTTCAATCTTACTTTCATCATGTTCAGTAAACAAACCATTATATACTTGGGCTAAGTATGATGTTGCATCCTATAATTACCTGAAAAACAGTGATGAAGAATCTACCGAAAAGCTCCTGACCAATTATCAATTAATTATCGACAAACAAAAAGGCTCAAGAAAAGTAGTTCCTCCTGGGGTTTATGCAGATTATGGCTTTATATTACTTCAAAATAATAAAGTCGCTGAAGGTAAACTAATGCTTCAAAAGGAGATCGAATTATACCCAGAGTCAAAACTTTTTATGGATAGAATCTTAAACATGCTCGAATAATGAAAAAGCAAATATTAGTCCTGTTTTCAGCAGCATTATTACTGAGCAGTTGCAGTACCCAAATCCCTAAATCTGTTGCCTATAAGAATTTCTACTCCGAAAAACCTCTAGTAATCTTATTGATGCCACCCATTAATAAAAGTACCAATGTAGAGTCAAAGGAATATTTTCATAGCACAATGAATATTCCCCTTGCAAACTCTGGTTACTATGTAATTCCACCATTTATTTCAATGGAGATTTTAAAAAAAGAAAGTGCTTATGATTCTGAGCTTTTTATCGACAAACCTCTAACAGAGTTTGGTAATGTATTTGGTGCAGATTTAGCATTGTTTACAATCATTCATAAATGGGATAAATCAGCTTTATTAGCTAAAGTCACAGTAGAAATTGAATACATAATCAAGTCTATTAATACCTCAGAAATAATATACACCAGAAGAGGCGAAATCATTTACAGCACCTCAGTTTCTTCAGGATCAAATGGGATGTTTGGAGTCTTAGCAGATTTAGCTTTGTCTGCCATAAATACTGCGACAACTAAGTATGTTAATGTTGCTAGAGCCTGTAATTCGTACACTTTACAAGATCTTCCTGCTGGTAAATACAGTCCTAGTTTTGGTGTCGATGGAGATTTAATGTCTGGTAAGAAAAGATTTAAAGTAAGGTTAAATTCTCAATACAAATACTAGAAATTAATTGATACTTAAACTCTAATACAGACAGTGTTACTTATTTTTAGTGATTTCTGCTGATACGGTTGTTTTGCGCTAGTTAGTAATTATCCTGAAAAAGGTTCACATTTATCAAATGAGAACCTTTTTCAGGTTTGTCAATATAGTCATCCAATTCAACAGCCCTCTATAAATCGTTATATAGAATTTAATCTTTCATTATCTTACAAAAATCATTTGTTACTCTTTGAGATTTATTGTTAGAAGAGCATAGAGTGTGAGACCAAAATAGTTTATCAACACTATCGTTTTTTAACCTAATTGATATAATAATAGCCTTATATATTTTGCTAAATAATTCATTAAAAAACTACCAAAGTAAAAATATAGAGTAAATTAGTAGAGATATGTATATTAGTTAATTTGATAAAAAATAATATGTTACAACGCAATTTATTTAAAAAGATAGCTGCTTTTTTAATATCAATTTTTATTTTAAACTTGTTTTCAAAATGCGCTGACAACTCGTCTGATAAACAAAATGTAAACAATGAGTTCTCCAAGTATATTAGTGCATTTACAACCAATATAATCTCAAATCAATCAAGCATAAGCATCGAATTTGAGAGTGAAACAGCTAAAAAACTTGTACATCAAAAAACAGAAAATTTGTTTGAGTTTACACCTAAAATTTC
>CAWVTK010000077.1:0-8893 GCA_963933205.1 uncultured Flavobacteriales bacterium | reverse complement strand
TAAACAAAAAGTAGCTACTCCTTCTGATCCTGTTAGTAAGGTAGTCTCAAAAATGTTTTCTGTACTGTCTTGATTTACAGTAAAAGTATTTCCATTCCAACCATCACCATAGCTGTCGTATAAGTTTAAAATATAGGTGCTGTAGTTTTCATCGCATACAATTGGGTAGGTACACGAGCCATCGTCTTGTGTAGCGAGTTGGTCGTAATTTAAGGCTAAAGAATCCATACATCCATAAACGGGGTATGTACAAGAGTTGTCGTCGAAGTCTGCTAGTTCGTTGTAATTTAATGCAAGCGAATCCGTACAGCCCGAAATAAAGCTACACTCACTTAAAAAGTTAAAGGGTTGGATGTCTGGACAGCCACCGCTAACAAATACATCTGGGAATCCAGCTGATGTTATTTCCCAAGAAACTTCAGTTGGATAAGAACCTTCTTGTGGAACACTCATAATGTAACAGCCAGGACTTAAACAAACCAAATCTATTTCGCCAGAACCACTTGTTACAGTTCCAACTGAGGTAGTATCTCCCCACTCGTTAATAAGGTAGTAGTTATTTCCATTCCAGCCATCGCCATAAGAATCGATCAATTCAATTTGAGCAACCCATTCGGCTCCTTCAACACAATATTCACAAGATCCGTTTTCTGTGTTTGCATCCACATCGTAATTTAGTGCAAAAGGATCTGTACAACCAAGGTTTGGAAATTCACAGGTTCCATCGTTAAAGGTTGCACCAGAGTTGTAGTTTAAGGCTAAAGAGTCTAAACATCCATATATTGGAATTTCTACAGTGTAGTTTAAGTTTGGTGTAAAAGGGTTTAGCACAGAATAATCGCCTGCTAAAGTTGTTTCTAACCAATTATTACCGCCTGTATACGGCAGTGTAATTTCATGATGGATTCCTTCGCTGTCTGTTAAATGCAGTGTGCTCGAAAAAGAGGCGGTAAATGAGCCAGTTACAGAGGCTATTCCATTAATTCCAACACAAGAGTTTCCAACCTGAAACGAGCAGGTTTGAGGTTCGCATGCCCAATTTAGGCCTATAGGTAAACCTGTAATAGCATTAATTTCTATGGAGTCTAAAAAGGCTATGGTTCCATTCAAATCAATTGTTTCTGTAAGTACAAGTTGTACAGATTCGGTAAAATATTCGTTTAAAAATGCGTTTGGCATTTGCACTTCCGATTCGTTAATTGTAGCCTCATCAGAAAAGTTAAAGCCCATATCGATAGCGTTTAAATCTGGATTACACACATCACTAATAGAAGAGCCGTTAAACTCTGAGGCCGATATAATTTCGTCTCCTTCAAAATCGAACAACACATAAACAACGTTGTTAGAAAAATCAGTTTCGTATTGTGGAGCATAATTATCTGTTTCCATATTTGTAGAAACGGCCAATACATACTCTCCACTATTTAAGTCTGTAATGTCTACCCATTGACAAGAGATTCCGGAACCATACGTATCCGAACAACCCGCACTAATTCCCATTATAGAACATCCGTATTCGAAAGTACAAGAAGGGTAATTTGCGCCTTCAGGTGCCTCGCTTGCTATTGCGCCCCCTAAATCCATAACGCACCAGCCATTTTTATGACCAATGGTTTCATGAGGTTCAAGGCTTGGGTAGTAGTAGAGCCTGTAGTTTGCATAGCCCTCGTAATGTGCATGACCATGGCAGTCGTCCCAATAAAAGTTTTCATTTAAATTTTCTGCACCACCTGTTTGTCCTATAAAGAAATCTTCGTTTCCGTAGTTAGAAATAGAGGTTGTAAAACGCAAGGTGCTTCTTTCGCCCGTCCCGGTAATACAGCCTTCTGCTACTAAGCATTCGTCTGTACTGGTAAAGGTGTTAATCTCTAAGGAGTTTAATATTGTAGCTGTAGATACTTGTAGGTCAGGACCGTTTAAGCAACCGCCGTCGTCAAAAGTAGCTTGAGGATTGTAGTTTACCGCATTTTCATCAGTACAGCCAGGGATTAAGCCTAAGCAAGTCGCTTGAGCTTCAGCATAAGAGTTACATCCTTCAGCGTTTTCAATAATATTAATCAGTGCAATAGATCCAAAAGAGACCGCTTCTTGCCAATCTAAAGAGGCACAACAGGCCGCTAATAAATTATTGTTGTAGATGTTAATCTCTTGAGCATTCATTAAGCTGATTAATGGGGCTATGGTTTCTATGTTTGTATCATAGATGTAAAGTGAGCCCTGAACAACCATTAACGAAGAGAGTGCTTCAATATTCGTTATTTCGTTTCCTAGAATGTGTAAATCTCCTTGAAAAATCTCGCAGAACATTAATTCTTCTAGAGCTTCTTGTGTATTTATATAGGTTTCGGTTTCTGTACTTCCACATTGTGCATGTGCAATTTGCGAGAACAAAATAAAAGCAGAGATAAAGAGGGGGAAAAAGTATTTCATAGTTTTTTGTTTAATATTTGTTTTACTATCAATTATTATTCCAATTATTTTTTTTTAGTAGACTGAGCAGCTCACTCACTATTAGAAGAATAGCAGCGTGTTAAAATTTAGCTTTGCGTTATACATTGGCTCAAATTTTTGTTTCAAATACCTTGTTGTAAACAAAAAACCTCTCAATACAATTGAGAGGTTTTAAAAATGAATAGTGTTAGTTCTAGATTACGAACCACAGGCTTCACAGTCGTCTGGGTTTTCGATGGAGCAAGCCAATTGTTCTTCTGGAGTAAATTCTTGAACTTCTACAGCTTCTGGAGCAACCACAGGTTCTATTTGAGCTTTAGATTGTTTTTGCACTGTAAACTTAATGGCATCTACAGCCGATTTAGTTCTCAAATAATACATTCCTGTTTTTAAGCCTTTTTTCCATGCATAAAAGTGCATAGAGGTAAGCTTTCCTAAATTGGCGTTTTCAACAAACAAGTTTAACGATTGAGATTGGTCAATAAATTGTCCGCGCTCTCCTGCCATATCAATAATATCCTTCATGCTTAATTCCCAAACCGTTTTGTACAGGTCCTTTATGTTTTGTGGAATGTTTTCGATATTTTGTATTGAACCGTTTGTACGTAGTATTTCGTTTTTCAAGTTATCGTTCCATAAGCCTAACTTTACCAAGTCTTTTAATAGGTGCTTATTCACAATAATAAACTCTCCAGACAGTACTCTACGGGTATATATGTTAGAGGTATAGGGCTCGAAGCATTCGTTATTTCCTAAAATTTGAGAGGTTGAAGCTGTTGGCATAGGTGCTAACATAAGAGAGTTGCGTACGCCACTTTCTTTAATTTCTCCTCTAAGTTCATCCCAATCCCATCGGCCTGAGAGGTCTTTAGCTTTTACGCCCCACATATCAAATTGAAATTGACCCAAAGAAATCGGAGAACCCTCGAAAGTTTCGTATGCTCCATCTACTTTAGCTAAATCTTTAGATGCTTTTAGAGAAGCGAAATAAATTGTTTCGAAAATATCTTTATTTAATTGCTTTGCTTCTGGTGAAGTAAAGGGTAGGCGCATTAAAATAAATGCATCGGCAAGACCTTGCACTCCTAAGCCAATTGGACGGTGTCGCATGTTTGAATTACGAGCCTCTTGAACCGGGTAGTAGTTGCGGTCTATAACCACATTTAAGTTTTTGGTTACTTTATAGGTAACATCGTATAGCCTTTGGTGATCGAATTTACCATTCTCCACAAACATTGGGAGCGCTAAAGAGGCTAAGTTACATACAGCAACCTCATCTGGTGCGGTGTATTCTATAATTTCGGTACACAGGTTAGAGGACTTTATGGTACCTAAGTTTTTTTGATTTGATTTTTCGTTACAGGCATCCTTATACAACATATAAGGGGTTCCAGTTTCAATTTGAGATTCTACGATTTTCTCCCAAAGCTCTCGGGCTTTAATCGTTTTACGGCCTTTTCCATCCGCTTCATATTTTTCGTAAAGCGCTCTAAATTTATCTCCGTAAACATCTGCCAATCCAGGGCACTCGTTCGGACACATTAAGGTCCATTCTCCGTTAGCTTCTACGCGCTCCATAAATAAGTCTGGTGTCCACATGGCGTAAAATAAATCGCGGGCACGCATTTCTTCTTTACCGTGATTTTTTCTTAAGTCTAGGAAATCAAAAACATCGGCATGCCAGGGTTCTAAGTAAATAGCGAACGAACCTTTTCGTTTTCCACCGCCCTGATCTACATAACGAGCGGTGTCGTTAAATACACGTAACATTGGTACAATTCCATTTGAGGTTCCGTTTGTTCCGCGGATGTAGGATCCTTTGGCGCGAACGTTATGAATACTCAAACCGATACCACCAGCAGATTGAGAAATTTTAGAGCATTGTTTTAAGGTATCGTATATCCCATCGATACTGTCGTCTTTCATGGTTAGTAAGAAGCAAGAAGACATTTGAGGTTTAGGAGTACCGGCATTAAATAGTGTGGGTGTTGCGTGTGTAAAGTACTTCTTAGACATCATTTCGTAGGTCTCTAAAGCGGCCTGAATGTCGTCCTTGTGAATTCCTATTGAAACACGCATTAACATGTGCTGAGGACGCTCTGCTATTTGTCCGTTTACGCGAAGTAGGTAGGAGCGTTCTAATGTTTTAAAGCCGAAGTAGTCGTAACTAAAATCTCTGTCGTAGATAATTGTAGAATCTAAAACTTCTTTATTGTCTTGAATAATCTGGTGTACATCATCAGCCAGCATTGGAGCCTTTTGATTCGTAACTGGGTTTACATAAAAATACAAATCGCTCATCGTATCCGAGAAAGACTTTTTTGTTTTTTTATGTAGGTTAGAAACTGCAATACGAGCTGCAAGTTGAGCATAATCTGGGTGCTTTACTGTAAGCGATGCTGCAACTTCTGCTGCTAAATTATCTAACTCAAATGTAGTTACGCCTTCGTAAATCCCTTCGATAACTTTCATTGCTACCGAGGTAGGGTCAACTAAAGCATCTAAACCGTAACACAGTTTTTGAATTCGTGCCGTGATTTTATCAAATTTCACGGCTTCTTTACGGCCGTCTCTTTTTAATACAAACATAATTGGTTTTTTGGAGATTAAAAGTCAGCGTCGAAAGTAAAGCCAGCGTCTTCTTCCTTTCCTAAGACACCTGCTTTTTGGTATTCTGAAACTCGCTTTTCGAAGAAGTTTGTTTTTCCTTGAAGCGAAATCATATCCATAAAGTCGAATGGGTTTTCTACATTGTATATTTTATCACAGTGGAGTTCTTGTAGTAAACGGTCTGTTACAAACTCCAAGTACTGCGTCATCAAATCAGAATTCATTCCGATTAAGCGTACCGGAAGTGCCTCAATAATAAATTCTCTTTCTATATCTAGAGCTTCCGTTATAATTTGCGTGATTCGTTCTTTTGGAACTTTATTTACAATATGATCGTTATGTAACATGCAAGCAAAGTCGCAGTGAAGCCCTTCGTCGCGAGAAATTAATTCGTTGGAAAAAGTTAAACCAGGTAGTAAGCCTCTTTTTTTCATCCAAAAAATAGAACAGAAAGAGCCCGAGAAGAAAATGCCTTCGACAGCAGCAAAAGCGATTAAGCGCTCTGCAAAACTTGGCGATTCAATCCATTTAATAGCCCAATCTGCTTTTTTCTTAATTGCATCAAAATGATCGATGGCGTGAAAGAGTTTTGCGGCTTCGGTTTTATCTTTAATGTAGGTGTCAATTAGCAATGAGTAGGTCTCCGAGTGTATGTTTTCCATCATAATTTGGAATCCATAGAAAAATTTAGCTTCTGTGTATTGAACTTCTGAAAGGAAGTTTTCTGCTAAGTTTTCGTTTACAATTCCATCGGAAGCAGCAAAGAAAGCCAACACGTGTTTTATGAAGTGTCTTTCGTTGTCGGTTAATTTAGTTTCCCAGTCAATTATGTCTTGACTCAAGTCAATTTCTTCGGCAGTCCAAATACTTGCTTCTTCCTGTTTGTAAAATTTCCAAATATCGTCGTGTTCGATAGGGAAAAGTACAAATCGGTCTTTGTTTTCTTGTAAGATTGGTTCAATGTTTGCCATAAAATATGCTTGTCTTTAGTAAAGTGCCTAATAATTAAGTACTTTAAAATTTAAGGAAATAACCCCTTTGATTTAATATTGAGGATTACAAATATTTCGAATATATAAGTGGTAAACAAGTACTGTTTGAAAATAGATAATTGAAGTTTTCAACAAATGGTTAACATCCTACTCAAACAACCTATTTACAAAGAGTTATAAGCTTTGGTAAACTGTTAAAAACAATTTTTTTAAACCTAAAATTGTTTGTAAAATAACCTGCTATTTTGTTCTATTTATCCAATAAAAAGAGCATCTTATCAGATCATGTATTCGCATTTAAAATTTACGAATTATGTTTTTCAGCAGCAAACTCCAAGCCTTTGTACCAATCTTCTCCGTACTTTTTAATAAGGGGTTCGCGTAAAAATTTGTACACAGGAACTTTGAGCTTTGCGCCACATTCGCAGGCAGGTTTGCAGATATGCCATTTATGATAATTTACAGCATCAAACTCTGGGTAAGATTGTATTCGAACTGGATACAACTCACACGAAATGGGTTTTTTATAGTCTGTTTTCCCTGCTCTATAAGCCGCTTCTATTGCACATTTAGCGTATTTATTTTCATCAAAAAAAACATAAACACACTCTTTACCGTTTAGTATAGGAGTTTCTTTTCCTCCATCTTCTCCAACAACCCATTTACCTTGTTCTTCAACTCCCTTAATTCCCTTTTCATTCATAAAGGGTTTTACATCTTTATAAATGTCTTCTAGTACAATTAATTCCTCCTCATCTAAAGGAGCTCCTCCATCGCCTTCAACACAACAAGCTCCTTTACAGGCACTAAGGTCGCATACAAATTCTTTTTCTAGTAAATCTTCGGAAATCAGTGTGTTTTTTATCGAAATCATTCTTCAAAGATATCAATTTGAAAAGAAGACTTGCTACCTTACCTATATTAGGTTTTAAGTAAAAATTGAATTTTCCTAGTTATGCATCTCAGCTAAATTTTACTTTTTTTGAACCTACTATTTTTAGTATGAAATTCTTATATGCTATTTAACTTGGTATTTATTACAGAGCAGGTTCTAGTGTTTACAAATTCAATTTATTACTTTTGCGCCTATGGCAAATCAAGACGATATTTTCAAGAAAGTTATTGCGCACTCTAAGGAATACGGGTATGTATTTCAATCGAGTGAATTGTACGATGGACTAGCAGCCGTATACGACTACGGTTCTAACGGATCAGAATTAAAGAAAAACATCAAAGAGTACTGGTGGGCTTCGATGGTGAAAATGAATGAAAATATCGTGGGAATTGATTCCGCAATTTTCATGCATCCCTCTATTTGGAAAGCCTCGGGCCATGTAGATGCTTTTAGCGATCCTTTAATAGACAATAAAGACTCGAAAAAGAGGTACCGGGCAGATGTTTTGGTAGAAGATTTTATTGCAAAAATAGAAGCTAAGATTGCCAAGGAAGTAAAAAAAGCTGCAAAGCGTTTTGGAGAGACTTTTGAGGAAGCACAATTTTTAGAAACAAACCCAAGAGTTGTTGGGTATAAAGAAAAAATGACTGCTATTTCTAAACGCTTAAACGATAGTTTAAGTAAAGAAGACTTAGCCGATGTTAAAGCTCTTATTGAAGAACTTGAGATAAGATGCCCTGTTTCTGGTACCGCTAATTGGACTGATGTTAGACAGTTTAACTTAATGTTTGGCACCAAAATGGGAGCTACTGCCGAAGGTGCAAGCGATCTTTGGTTGCGTCCAGAAACTGCTCAAGGTATTTTTGTTAATTTTTTAAATGTACAGAAAACCGCTCGAATGAAAGTTCCTTTTGGAATTGCTCAAATCGGTAAAGCCTTCAGAAACGAAATTGTTGCACGTCAGTTTATTTTTAGAATGCGTGAGTTCGAACAAATGGAAATGCAATTTTTTGTTAAACCAGGCCAAGAAATGAAGTGGTATGAACACTGGAAAGAAACGCGTCATAAATGGCACTTATCTTTGGGAGTAGATCCTAAAAAATATCGTTTTCACGACCACGAAAAACTTGCGCATTATGCCAATGCAGCATCGGATATAGAGTACCAATTTCCTTTTGGGTTTAAAGAAGTAGAGGGAATTCACTCGCGTACAGATTTTGATTTAAAAGCACATCAAGAATTTTCTGGCAGAAAAGTACAATACTTCGATCCAGAAATTAACGAGAGCTATACACCTTATGTGGTTGAAACATCTATTGGGGTAGACCGCATGTTTTTATTGACCATGTGTAATGCTTACCGAGAAGAAAAAGTAGGCGAGAACGATACTAGAGTTGTATTGGCTTTACCTCCGGTTTTAGCTCCAGTTAAGGCTGCTATTCTTCCATTAACTAAAAAGGACGGTCTTCCAGATTTGGCTCGTAAACTTTACGATGTACTCAAATTAGAATTTAATTGTGTGATCGAAGAGAAAGACTCTATTGGCCGAAGATACCGCAGACAAGATGCCAACGGAACTCCTTTTTGTATTACGATTGATAATGAGACTTTAAACGACAACTGTGTTACTATACGTCATCGAGACACCATGGCACAAGAACGTGTTTCGTTTGAGGCTGTTCGCGATATTATAGATAAGTCGGTTAGTATTAGACATAGCTTAGCTAAATTTTAAGCAGTTTAGCACCCCATTACATTAAATCCTTCCGTTTTACGGAGGGATTTTTTATGCATTAAATTACCTGTTAAAATTTATATGTTTTAGTTCGTCTCAAAAACAAAGATTAGTATCTTTGCGCGGGGCAAGTCTTAGACAAGTCGCTCCCCTCAAATTCCCCCAGGGCGGGAACGCAGCAAGGGTAGAGGGTTGAGCACTGTGATTTAA
>CAWVTK010000076.1:0-8975 GCA_963933205.1 uncultured Flavobacteriales bacterium | reverse complement strand
TCCATGAATTAAGCCTCTAAGGAATGGATGTTAAATACGGTAATTTCTGGATAAATACCCACTCTACCTGCGTAGCCTAAATGTCCTAAACCTCTATTTACGTAAAGGTTTTTGGTGTTTTTAGTATGCAAGCCGGCCCATTGTGGGTATCTGTATTTTGCAGGACTCCATTTAAAATTACCCAACTCAATACCAAACTGCATACCATGCGTATGTCCAGAAAGCTGTAAGTCTATTGGAAAAGAATGTTGTAGAACCTGCGCATCCCAATGCGATGGATCGTGCGAAAGAAGGATGGAACATTTATCCGGATGTAAACCCGAAATTGCCTTATCGAAATCACCGTATTTAGAGAAACCTCCCGCGCCCCAATTTTCTACTCCTATCAGATTGAACGAAGCAGCACCAATATGAATTTCTTTGTTTTGATTTAACAATAATTCAAAACCCATTTGTTGGTTTACTTTTTTAAAACTGTTGAAGTTATCGTTCCACTCTTGTAAACCTGCGGTGGATTTCTTATCAATACCGATATAGTCTGCATAATCGTGGTTGCCCATAACGGAGTACTTTCCATAGGTGGCTTTAATTTTTGCTAAATGTGGAATAAACGCTGTAGCTTCCCAATAATTACTATTCACCAAATCGCCTGTAAAAAGCACCAAATCTGCCTTTTCTTCATTTATTAGCGCTACAATATCCTCTACTGGTTGTGTACTTGTAAAACTCCCAAGGTGTAAATCGGATATCTGAATTATTTTTAAACCGTTTAATGCCTTAGGCCACTTTCTTAAACTAAGCTTAATTCGGTGTTTCTTATAATTAAATCTTCCTACAATTATGCCCCAGGACATGATGCCAAAAAACAAAGCTGCTGATACTAAACTCGTGTTTTTAAGAAAAGTGGATCTGGATATTTTATGTGCAGCTGGTGTTTCCTTAAAAGGAACCGAAACCCAAGAATAGATCCATTTTAGAAGTCTAATAAAATCATCTATAAGCAAAGGAAAGCAAGCCACTAATTTGGCTAAGAATAAGCTAATTATAAACGCCATTACTACGATTAAGTACTTTGGCGCTTCTGGGTTTTTATAGGTACTTAAGCAATAAAATAAAAGGCAAAGCACCAAGAAAGAAACCATCCAATAGGTCCATTTTATGAATGGACTCAACTTAACTGATAGTAAAAAGTTGCTCTTAAAGGCTTGCCAAAAGTAAAAATCTACTGCAAGAAAGAAAATGCCAAAAAATAGAATGCTAAAAAGTAATTTGTTCATAGAATTTTAATGTGTGCGCAAAAATAAGTTCTTTTAGTTAGCAGACCTATTTAGTAGTGTTAAAAAATTTATACTACTCGCTTTTAGCCCAGCCAAAAAAGAGTAGCCACAAAAGATTAACCAAAAGGAAACTCTATATTATAATCAGTTTGACTGAAGGGAGTTCAATAAAAAAGTATTTCTTGTAGATTAATGATTGAGAAGTACTTTGGTTTTAAGCAAAAAAAACACCCACTTTCTCAAGTGGGTGTTTGTATCTATTATCTTCTGCGATCTCTTCTGTTACCGCCAGCGTTTGAGCTGGATCCTGAGCTTCTATCTCTAGAACCTCTGTCACCTCTGGAGCTGGAGCTTGAGCCTGAACCCGATCTACGATCTCCGCCACCTCTATAGCCTCCGCCACCGCCACTACGACGATCTCTACCGCCACCACCACTTCTACCGCCTCTACCGCGGTCTGGAGATGATTTGGTAATTTCTAAACTAACCGCTCTATCGCCAATACTAAAACCTTCAAAAGCAGCAAATACGCTTTCAACTTTGGTTTTAGATACGTTAAAGAAGGAGAAAGCAGCTTTTACATCAACTCCGCCAAAGTCGTCGTTGGTAAGCGCTGTTTTGTCTCTTAAAAGATCTTTAAGCGTAGCCCAATCGAAACCGTCTTTTTCTCCAATATTTATAAATACGCGTTCTGAGTTACTCTCTTTATTTCTTCCGGTACCCGAAGAGTTTAAATCTTGTGCATCTTTGTAAAAGTTGAGGACTTTTGCAGAACTTAAAGCAATAAACTTTTCCAATACTTCGGTAGCAGACATTTTGCTTGCTAACTCATGTATTGCTTCGGTAAAAGGCTTTAAAGCTTGAGTATTCACTTTCGCGTCTACTAATTTTTCCATCGATTGAAAAACCATCGCTTTCATAACTTCCTCACCTGAAGGAACCATTTTGCGTTCGATTTTACGATTGATGGTACGCTCAATCTGCATTAATTTGTATTTGTCTTTACCACCAACAATAGCTACCGAGGTACCTTCTTTACCGGCACGACCTGTTCTACCAGACCGGTGGGTATAAACCTCAATATCATCTGGCAATTGGTAGTGTATTACGTGTGTAATATCGTCTACATCAATACCACGAGAAGCAACATCAGTTGCTACAAGAATGGTAATATTTTTGGTTTTAAACTGCTTCATCACGCCGTCTCTTTGTACTTGAGACATATCGCCGTGTAAACCACCTGTATTGTAACCATCGGCTTGCAAACGCTCGGCAACACTTTGCGTTTCTGCTCGAGTACGACAAAATATAATGGCGTAAATACTAGGGCAAGAATCCACCAAACGTCTTAGCGTTTTGTAACGATCACGGTTGTCTATTAAATAGTAATTATGATCTACTGTAGAAGCTGCTTGATTTTTAGTACCACAGGTAACCTCAACAGGGTTTTTCATGTAGTTGGCTGCAATTTTAGCTACCGTTTTAGGCATGGTAGCCGAGTACAACCAAGTATTACGGTCGGTCGAAGCAGTTTCTAAAATTTCATCAATAGCATCTTGAAAGCCCATATTCAGCATTTCATCTGCCTCATCGAGTACCAAATAATCAATATTGCTCAAATTAACCAATCTGCGGTTAATCATGTCTTGCAAACGTCCAGGAGTTGCTACAATTACCTGTGCTCCTCTTTTAAGGTTTCTGGCCTGATCCATAATACTAGCACCACCGTAAACAGCAACTACATTTGTTTTCTTAAAACGAGCGTAGTTGTTTAAGTCACTTGCGATTTGAATACACAATTCGCGGGTTGGAGCCAATACTAGGGCTTGCGTGTTTCTATTGTCGTTGTCTATCTTTTGAATTAAAGGTAAACCGAAAGATGCAGTTTTACCCGTTCCTGTTTGAGCTAAGGCTACCAAATCGGTGTCTTCTTTCAAAACTATAGGGATGCATTTTTCTTGTACTGGAGAAGGTTTTTCAAAACCTAAATGGTCAACAGCTTGAACTATAACGTCTTCGAGTCCAAGGTCTAGGAAATTCTGATTCATATCGTCAGATTATTAGTTAATAAATAACTAATACTCAACCTTTTCGACGAAGTCCATGGGGACTTAAAATAGAGCATTAGCGCGGCGCGAAATTACACTAATTTCGCGAAACGCAACTACTAAATAACAGATAATATATAAGTGATTTTAATTCTTAGCCATTTCTTCTTCAAAAGTCTTTTTAAATTTTTCGTAATCGTAGTCCATTTTAACTAAATCATCTTTCATGATACGCTCGTGAAATTTGTCTACTAATTTTTGAGCAGACAACTCTATAGCTATATAGGTTTTAAACTTGCCTTCTGAAGTTTTGGTAAGCTTTTCGCAGATGGTTTTAATTCCAACCAATTCTTGCTTAATAACCTCTCTGTTGAGCCCTTCAAATCTTTCCTCTAGTTGCTCTAGATTATTAAACTCAGATGATTTCACGTAATTGTCTACCACAGACTCTATGAGTACTTTAACAGAGGCTGCTAGCTCTGTTCTTGCATTGCTAAGTGCTTTTCTTTTAGACACTACTTGGTCTAAACTTTCGCCTATACTATTGGCTCTAAAGTATTTTTTATTGGTAAAAAAATCGGGGCCAGAACAAGGAATAATAACTTCCACTTCGCTTGCAGGAATGGGTTGATTTGCTGCTTTTTTAGAACCATTGCAGGCAACTAAGAAAGGTAAAATAACGAATGCTAAAATGTACTTTTTCATGTGTTTGTATATTAGTATTATTGAAATGGATTTGAAAATTTAGGGTTGTTTAAAAATTCTTGATCGGTTAATGTACGTAAAAAGGCTAACAAAGCTTGCTTGTCTACCTCAGAAAGAAATAGTCCGGTACCAGAATGGAACATGAGTGGATCTAAGGTAGGCGAATTGCTCCCTCCAGTATTGTAATGCTCTATCACTTCTTCGAGAGTTTCAAATCTGCCATCGTGCATATAAGGACCAGAAACTTCGATGTTTCGTAGTGTTGGAGTTTTAAATTTTGCCTTATCGTACTCGTTTTGAGTAACATTAAACAAACCTAAATCGGTAGCAGACAGCTCATCGTCTAAACCGTTGTTGTGAAATTCGAAATCTGTAAAATGAGGAGCCGTATGGCAATGGAAGCAATCTGCACCAACAAAAGGGCCGTCAATATTAAACAAATCCCAACCTCTTAATTCTTGTTCCGACAAAACAACTTCTCCTCTGTAAAACTTGTCCCACTTAGAGTTACCAGAAATAAGGGTTCGTTCAAATTGCGCAAGTGCTTTAATTACGAGCGTCGAATCTATTCGATCTGTATTGAAAGCTTCCTTAAATAAAGTTGGGTAATCCGAATGAGCATTGAGCTTCTCCGCTACATTCTCCCAGTTGTCGTGCATTTCTATTGGATTATTAATAGGCTCTAATGCTTGTTGCTCTAAGTTTACTGCTCTACCATCCCAAAACAATGTTGGACTCCAGGCTAGATTAAAAACAACCATGGCGTTTCTATCTCCTTGTATCCCGTCTATTCCAGTACTGTATCTAGAAGAATCAGTAAATCCATCTGCCTGACTATGGCACGATGAACAAGATTGACTAGCATCTGCGCTTAACAAAGGTTCGTAAAACAGCATTCGGCCAAGCTCAACGCCTTCTTCTGTTAAAGGGTTGTCTGCCGGCACATCAATCGGTGGCAAAGAGCTGGGAACAATTAAATTATATGGAGTAGGCTCGTAGTTAGCATCCGAGTTTGCACAATCTGTTTTACGACAAGATTGCACAGCTATGAATAAACAAACAACTAGAATATAATATGAGGGTTTCTGCATAATCAATAAGTGGAATAAACTTCGTCAAATTTATAACAATTGTTGTACCAATAAAATAGATATAAATAATTTTTACAAGAGCTCTTTATTTAAAATTGAATTATATTTGTACCCCCTTAATTAAATTTATGAAAGTAGACTATACTAACTCTATATATTTGAGTGCAAATCTAGACGAAGGTTTAAAGAATATTGCACTAAAAGCGCTTACAAAAAAACGAATTTCTGTTGAAGAAGGAATTTATTTATTCGAACACGGTGATTTGGGTTTTTTGGGTTCTTTGGCAAACAAAATTCGAAACGAAAAACACGGTGATTACACCTATTTTAATAGAAATTTCCATGTTGAACCAACAAATATATGTGTGTTTGACTGTAAGTTTTGTGCTTATTCTCGCTTACTAAAAGAAAGAGAGGAGGGTTGGGAACTTAGTGCAGACGAAATTTTTAGTAAAGTTAAAGAATACGATGGTAAGCCTGTAACTGAAGTGCATATTGTTGGTGGCGTACATCCAAAAATGGGTTTGATGTATTTTGCTGAACTCATTAAAAGAATTAAAGAACACCGTCCGGAATTGCACGTGAAAGCTTTTACTGCAGTTGAGCTTGATTATATGTGTAGAAAAGCAAAGGTTACTAGTCAAGAAGGTTTGCGTATTTTAAAAGAACACGGTCAAGACTCTCTCCCTGGCGGCGGCGCAGAAATTTTTGATGAAACCATCAGAACGAAAATTTGCGACGACAAGTGTAGCTCAGAAAAATGGTTGTCTATTCATGAAACTGCTCATAAATTGGGAATGCCTTCTAATGCAACCATGCTTTACGGTCATTACGAAACTTACGCACATCGGATAGATCATATGGATAGACTCCGTAAACTGCAAGACAAAACCGGAGGTTTTAACACCTTTATTCCACTCAAATTTAGAAATGGCAACAATCAAATGTCTGGTGTACCTGAGGTTTCTACAATTGAAGATTTAAAAACCTACGCAGTTTCTAGAATATTTTTAGACAATTTTGATCATATAAAAGCTTATTGGCCAATGATTGGTAGAAACACAGCACAGATGTCGCTTAACTTTGGAGTAAACGACATAGATGGTACCATAGACGACTCCACAAAAATATACGCTATGGCTGGTGCAGAAGAACAAAATCCTAATTTATCTACGGAAGAGCTTTGTAAATTGATAGAAAATATTGGACGACATCCTATAGAAAGAGGCACCTTGTACAATGTTATAAACGATTACAAAGGATTTGATTGGGCTGCTCAAAAAGCAAGCGTTTAAACATACATCATAAACCAAAAGGCTTGTCGTTACGACAAGCCTTTTTTTGCACTATACAAATCATTCTTATGAAAAAGATACTTTTACTACTAGCACTCTCTACTTCATTAGTACAAGCCCAGCATGTATTAACAGAAAGGCTTCAAAAAGAGTTGAACTCTTTAGAGCGTTTAGACGCTAAAATTTCTATTCGTATAGAAATGCTTAACAAGATTGATGCTTTTGAGCTTCACAAAGAATTTGTTCGTTTGAAAACGCCCATTAATGAGCGTGCAATACAAACGGTTGTAACTCTACAAGAACAGGCAAAAAACGCACAACAAAACATTTTAAACTTTATCAGCGCCTATTCCCCTAGCGTATCTAAAACCTTAAGAAATTACTGGATTGTGAATGTTATTTATGCTGAGGCTTCATCCGATTTAATTTACGAGTTAGGGCATAGAGATGATGTTGCATTTATAGATCTAAACTCAGACACCAGCTCTCCTTTGGAAGAAGTAGAAACTGCCCCGTTAGAATTTAACAATGCGGCTGGTTTAGAACCTGGTTTAATTGCTATAAATGCACCGGCTTTATGGAATTTAGGTTATACCGGAAAGGGCCTGCTCGTTTACGATTACGATACGGGAGTTAGTGCAAATCACCCAGCTTTTAAAGAGCGTTTTCTAGCAAATCGTTTTCCAATGGATCAAAGTTGGTACGGGCATTTTAGAGACTTTCCCAACGAATTAAATAGCAACCACGGCACACACACCTTAGGAACAATGATTGGTCGGGGGCTGCCTTCTGGAGATACCATAGGAGTTGCACCAGGTGCTTATTGGATTGCCTGTGATTTGGTAACTACTACTGTTGCAGCATTACCTCCATTAGAAAATATTGTAGCGGCCTACCAATGGGCATTAGATGCAGATAACAACCCACAGACAACACTAGACATTCCCAATGTTATTAACAACTCATGGAGATGGCGCGATGTAGCAGACACAGTACATTGCAACGATTATATTGTAGATTTAATGAATGCTCTAGAGGCCGCTGGCATTGCTTCGGTATTCTCTGGTGGTAATTCCGGACCAGACAACAGCAGTGTAAATGCGCCGCAAAGAATAAACACCACCATTGTAAATACGTTTTCGGTAGGAAGCATTAATGCAAACCAAGAAGACTTTGCCATCAGTACATTTTCTACTCGAGGACCATTGCAATGTCCTACATCAGACAGCTCGTTAATAATTCATCCCGAAGTAGTTGCACCTGGGCAAGGTGTAAGGTCTTCCGTTGGATTAAATTTGTTCGATAGTAAATCGGGTACTTCTATGGCTGCACCACATGTTTCTGGAGCGGTGCTACTTCTTAAAGAGGCGTTTCCTGCTTTAAGTGGAGCCGATATTTTAACCGCACTTTATTATACTGCAAACGATATGGGTATTCCGGGTGAAGACAACACCTATGGCATGGGCTTAATTGATTGCTTAGCCGCATTTGAATACTTAAGCCTAAGCAATACGCCAAGCAACCCATTTGAAACCCCTTACGATGTTGAAGTATTGACTATTTTAGAACCTCAGTCTGAAACTCATTGCTCCTCTTTGGTAAATCCTAGTTTCGAAATTAGAAACAATGGAGACTCCACAGTTTATACTATGAATATTGTGGTAAATTTAAATGGCGAACCAATTAGCACCTACATCTGGGAGGGAAATCTTCCGTCTGGACAAACCATGGTAGAAACTATCCCTGGATTTACTCTAGCTGAAGAGCTTGATGTTACCCACGAATTACAAGTAAAAATTGCTTTAATTAATCAAAACGAAAACGACGAATACAACAATGTTTTACTCCAACGTTTTTCGTGGAACGGAATTGTTAACGCGCCTTTTATTGAAGATTTTGAAAACAATACCTACGAAACAAATTTGTGGAATATAAAGAATCCAGACCAGGACAGAACATGGGAAATTGCTGAAGCAGGTGGTCTAGAAAATTCCAACTACTCGGCCTTGATGAATATGTATAATTATCTAAATACCGATCAAAGAGACTTACTTACTTCGCCAAACATAAACCTTAATGAAAGTGAAGCCTATTCTTTGTACTTTTCCTACGCTCACCATAATAAAAACGTTGGTTCTAAGGTAGATTCGTTAATTGTTGAGGTATCTTCAGACTGCGGGGCAAACTACCAAGTGGTATTTGCAAAAGGTGGAAATGGACTAGAGACTACAGATACTTTAGATTTAAATTTCGAACCCTCATATCCAACTCACTGGGAAAATGCTGTTGTAAATTTGGAAGATTTTATTCCATCGAGCGCAAATGTACTTGTTCGGTTTACATCTGTAAATGCAAGACAAAACAATCTGTACCTAGACAATATTATCGTCTCCACTCCAGAAGAATTTTCCAGCAAAGAAATAAATTCAGAAGAACTTTACCTATACCCTAACCCTGCCACTAACAGTATTCAACTTATCTGCAAAAACACTAATTCAGAAACACAAATTGTTAGGCTGGTAGATTTAACTGGTAGAATTTTAGAAAGCAAACTTGTTC
>CAWVTK010000075.1:0-9136 GCA_963933205.1 uncultured Flavobacteriales bacterium | reverse complement strand
TACACCATTACGCTTACAGCAATAAACCCAAACTCATGCAATGCAAGTAATACTTTCACATCTTCAATTTCAGTTCCTCAACCTCCAGAAGCTGAGTACGCTACACTTCCGGTTGCAGACTGCGAAGCAGGTATTGTACAATTTCAAAACCTAAGCTTTGTATCTTCATTTGATCAAGTACTTAGTTGGGATTGGAGTTTCGGAGACGGAGCGAGTGCACAGAGTTTTTCGCCCGATCACGTATACACAGATGAAGGTCTATTTTACGTGAGTTTAAATTTAGAAACCGAATTGGGTTGTAGTGAAAGTTTTGGTGAGAATATTGCTGTTGGTTTTCTTCAGAAACCTATACCATTATTTACGTATACAATAGATTCGTGCACGCTCGAAGCTACGTTCTTAAATCAATCAGAAGTAGCAGACACCTATTTATGGAATTTAAACGGAGAGGAATCTATTGAAGAAAACCCTGTGATGTTAGTTGAGGTTGGCCAGGAGTTCACAATTAGTCTTATTGCAAGCAATCAGTTTTGTTCGGATGAAATCGTGCAAGAAATTGATTATAATGCCGAAGTTTTTTATCAAAATGTATACATTCCAAATGTAATAACTCCCAATGGTGATAAAGAAAATGATGAAATGCTTATTTCTGGTTTAAACGAATGCGAGCCGGCAAGCTTAAAGATTTATAACAGATGGGGAGATGAGGTTTATTATACTTTAAAACCAAAAAACGAACCCTGGACAGGCTTAAATTATTCAAACCAAGTTGTTGAAGGAGTCTACTTTTATATGCTCGAATTAAAATACCTGAGCATAAGCGGTAATGTCACCATATTTAGATAAAACACCCAACGCATTTAGCACTTTCCACATTTAAATTTTAATAGTAGAATTTAATTTTCAACTCTTAGATGAATAACTATCTTTGTGGCTCTAAAATTTTAGCTATGAAGTGTGGAATTGTAGGATTGCCTAACGTTGGTAAATCAACTTTATTTAACTGCTTGTCTAATGCAAAAGCATTAGCAGCAAATTATCCTTTTGCTACTATTGAGCCCAATGTTGGAGTAATTCCAGTGCCAGACGACAGAATGGCAAAATTGGAAGAGCTGGTTAAACCAGAAAAAATGCACCAAGCAATTGTAGAAATTGTAGACATCGCAGGTTTAGTTCGCGGTGCGAGTAAAGGAGAAGGTTTAGGGAATAAATTCTTAGCTAATATTAGAGAAACTCAAGCCATAATTCATGTGCTTCGTTGCTTTGATGATGATAACATCACCCACGTGGACGAGTCTATAAATCCTGTTCGTGATAAGGAAACCATCGACATAGAATTGCAAATAAAGGATTTAGAATCGGTAGACAAGAAGATAGAAACTACCAAGAAAAAAACCAGAACTGGAGACAAAGAAGCGGCCAAACATCTACTTATTCTAGAAAAATATAAAACTCATTTCGAATCCGGACTTTCGGCACGATCAATTGATTTAACTGATAAAGAAAAGGAAGTAGTAGAAGACTTAATGCTTCTAACAGATAAACCTATACTATACATTTGCAACGT
This sequence comes from uncultured Flavobacteriales bacterium, assembly GCA_963933205.1. Lineage (GTDB taxonomy): Bacteria > Bacteroidota > Bacteroidia > Flavobacteriales > UBA7430 > UBA6772. The sequence goes on along the minus strand of CAWVTK010000075.1, from coordinate 7,569 downwards.
AAACGAAAACGATGCAAACAGTGGAAACGCATACGTAGAATCTGTTCGAGAAGCCATTAAAGACGAAGATTCCGAAATGCTAATTATCGCAGCAGGTATGGAAGCCGACATTATGGAGCTAGAAACTTTTGAGGAAAGACAAGAGTTTTTAACCGACATGGGTCTTGATGAGCCAGGAGTTAAAAAAGTTATTCGTACAGCCTATTCTTTATTGAACTTACAAACGTACTTTACTGCTGGAGTAAAAGAGGTGAGAGCCTGGACTATTAAAGAAGGTTTTACGGCACCACAAGCTGCTGGAGTTATTCACACAGATTTTGAAAAAGGTTTTATTAGAGCCGAAGTTATTAAATATGCCGATTACGTCTCTTTAGGTTCCGAATTAGCCTGTAAAGAAGCAGGCAAACTCTCAGTAGAAGGTAAAGAATACATAGTTCAAGACGGAGACATTATGCACTTCCGTTTTAATGTGTAATTGTTCATAAAATTGTTTAGAGAAATCGTATGATAAAGCGATGCATTCTTATAAAATAAGTATTTTTAGAAAGTAGTATGGTTTGTCTGTACTACTTTCTTTTTTATAACAGAATAAAATTATAATGGCAGAGAATCAATACACAGAGGACAGCATAAAGTCGCTAGACTGGAAAGAGCATATTCGATTGCGCCCTGGAATGTATATTGGTAAACTCGGTGATGGAACCTCTCACGACGACGGAATTTACATTCTTCTAAAAGAAGTAGCTGACAATTGCATAGACGAATATGTAATGGGGCACGGAAAGAACATCGAAGTTAGTGTGCGAGGTAAAAAAGTTACCATTCGCGATTATGGAAGAGGTATTCCTTTAGGAAAGGTAATCGATTGTGTATCAAAAATCAATACCGGAGGAAAATACGATTCCAAAGCCTTTAAAAAATCCATTGGCTTAAATGGAGTTGGAACAAAAGCTGTTAATGCTTTGTCTGATTATTTTAGAGTACAATCTGTTCGCGATGGAAAAACTAAAGTTGTTGAGTTTCAGAAAGGGGAAATTTCTTTAGACGAAGAAATACAAGAATCCTCTGTGCGCAAAGGAACAAGAGTTTCCTTTATTCCAGATGAAAGTATTTTTGGTAATTTTCGTTACGTAAACGAATACGTCGAAAAAATGATGTGGCATTACGCTTACTTAAACAATGGACTTACCATGGTTTACAACGGCGAAAAATTCCACTCAGAAAATGGACTTTTCGATTTGCTTAACAACGAAATTGAAAAAGGAACAAGCCATTACCCCATAATTCATTTAAAAGGAGACGATATTGAAATTGCCATGACGCACATGCGCAATCAGTATGGCGAATCGTACCATTCTTTTGTAAATGGTCAAAACACAACCATGGGGGGCACGCATCAAGCCGCCTTTAGAGAAGCTGTTGTTAAAACCATTCGCGAATATTACGGCAAAAACTACGAAGCATCAGATATTAGACAATCGATAAATGCTGCCATTAGTATAAAAGTAATCGAACCGGTTTTTGAATCGCAAACAAAAACAAAACTAGGTTCGGCAGACATGGGGCCAGACCTCCCTACCGTAAGAACCTTTATTAACGACTTTGTGAAAAGTCAGCTCGATAATTACTTGCACAAAAATCCTGAAGTTGCAGATGCATTTCAAAAGAAAATTTTACTTGCAGAGCGAGAGCGTAAAGATTTAGCCGGCATTAAAAAACTGAGTAGAGAAAGAGCGAAAAAATCAAACCTACACAACAAAAAATTACGCGATTGTAGAGTACATTACAACGAAGTAAAAAAAGAGCGGCACCTAGAATCTACATTATTTATAACCGAGGGAGACTCTGCGAGTGGATCCATAACCAAATCGAGAGATGTAAACACTCAAGCCGTTTTTAGTTTAAAAGGAAAACCCTTAAACTCCTACGGACTCACAAAAAAAATTGTTTACGAAAACGAGGAATTCAATTTAGTTCAAGCTGCTTTAAACATAGAAAATGGTATAGAAGAACTCCGTTACAATAACGTCGTAATTGCTACAGATGCCGATGTAGACGGAATGCATATACGCTTATTGTTAATCACGTTTTTCTTGCAGTTTTTTCCAGAACTTATTCGCGAGGGACATCTGTTTATTCTTCAAACCCCATTATTTAGAGTTCGAAACAAAAAAGAAACCATCTACTGTTACAATCAAGAAGAAAAATTGACAGCAATGGAAAAACTAAAAGGGAAACTCGAAATTACACGCTTTAAAGGTTTAGGTGAGATTTCTCCTAACGAGTTTAAAGGGTTTATTGGAGAAGACATTCGTTTAGAACCGGTTATGATTGGGAAAGAACAAACCATTGCCGAAATGTTGAAATTCTACATGGGAAAAAACACCCCCGATCGCCAGCAGTTTATTATAGACAACCTTCGTGTTGAAAAAGGAGTAGAATAGCTATGAGTGAAGACATCGAATATTCTGAAAACAACTTCAATGAAGAAGAGCAAGAAGTAGGATCAGTAATCCAGGTAGACGGTATGTACGAAAGCTGGTTTTTAGACTACGCTTCTTATGTTATACTAGAAAGAGCCGTTCCTGATATACACGATGGGCTTAAGCCAGTACAGCGTCGAATTCTCCATTCTTTAAAAGAAATGGACGACGGTCGTTACAATAAAGTAGCAAATGTGATTGGAAATACCATGAAATATCATCCTCATGGAGATGCTTCTATTGGAGATGCCTTAGTAAACATGGGACAAAAAGATTTGCTCATAGATATGCAGGGAAATTGGGGTAATATTCTCACGGGAGATCGAGCTGCAGCGCCTCGTTATATTGAATCTCGCTTGTCTAAATTTGCTTTAGAAGTTGTATTTAATTCAAAAATAACGGAGTGGATACCCACTTACGATGGACGTACTAAAGAGCCCGTTACACTCCCCGTAAAATTCCCCTTATTACTAGCGCAAGGCGTAGAAGGAATTGCCGTTGGATTGTCAACCAAAATTATGCCGCATAATTTTGTAGAACTTATAGATGCATCCATCTCAATATTAAGAGGAAAAGGCGTAAAAGTTTACCCAGATTTCCCGACAGGAGGTATTGCCGATTTTTCTCAGTATAACGATGGACATAGAGGAGGGAAAATAAAAGTGCGTGCTCGAATCGAGCAAGTAGATGCAAAATTATTAAAAGTAACAGAACTTCCATTTGCTACAACCACATCCACTTTAATAGACTCTGTTATTAAGGCGAATGATAAAGGCAAAATAAAAATTAAAAAAATTGAAGACAATACAGCTGAGTTTGTTGAGATCCTAATACATCTTCCAGCGGGAGTTTCTCCAGATAAAACAATTGATGCTCTTTATGCCTTCTCCGATTGTGAGATCTCTATCTCGCCAAATGCTTGCATTATTAAAAATGACAAACCCTACTTTTTAACCGTATCGGATATTCTAAAGCAGTCTACGGCACATTCTTTAAAACTACTAAAAGCAGAACTAGAAATACTACTGGCAGAACAACAAGCCTTATGGCACTTCGCTTCCTTGGAACGTATTTTTATAGAGAATAAAATTTATAGAGATATAGAAGATTGTGAAACATGGGACGCAGTAATACAAGCCATCAGAAAAGGACTTGAACCGCACACCAAACATTTAAAAGAACCGGTAACCGAGGAAGACATCCTTCGTCTGACCGAGATAAAAATCAAACGTATTTCCAAATTTGATTTAGACAAAGCGAATGAACATCTAAAGAAAATTGAAGAAGCTATTGCCGAACTTAAAAACAAGCTGGCCAATTTAATAGATTATGCAGTAGATTACTTTAAAGGATTAAAAAAGAAATACAAAGAAGGCAGAGCTCGCAAAACAGAAATCAGAACCTTTGAAACAATTATTGCATCCAAGGTAGCCATCAGAAATCAAAAACTCTACCTCAATAAAGAGGAAGGATTTATTGGTACCTCACTTCGTAAAGATGAATTTGTTTGCGATTGCTCCGATATAGACGATGTAATCATTTTTAGAAACGATGGCAAAATGATGATTACCCGTGTTTCTGCAAAAACCTTTATTGGTAAAGGAGTTATTCATCTGGCATTATTTAAAAAGAACGACGTTCGAACCATTTATAATTTAATTTACAGAGACGGAAAACAAGGGAACACTTACATGAAACGTTTTCCTGTAAAGAGCATAACCCGAGACAAAGAATACGACTTAACTGCAGGAAATAAAGGTTCTAAGATGTACCATTTTTCAGCCAACCCAAATGGAGAAGCCGAAGTTGTTACCGTGGCATTAAAAGCCCAAGTAAAAACACGAAAATTAAAGTTTGATCTCGATTTTGCAGAATTAGCTATTAAAGGAAGAAGTTCTAAAGGGAATATAGTATCCAAGTATCCTGTAAGCAAGATAGAAATAAAATCTAAAGGCGTTTCTACCTTAGCCGCTCAAAAAATATGGTTCGACGATACTGTTCAACGTTTAAATATTGATGGTAGAGGTCAACTCTTAGGTGAGTTTGCTGGAGATGACAAAATATTAGCCGTTTCTCAAACTGGAGAATACCAATTATTAAGCTATGATTTAACAACACATTTCCCATCAGACCTTATAATACTCGAAAAATTTTGTCCCGAAAAGCCCTTAAGTGCAATCTATTGGGATGCCTCAAAAGAAAAGTATTTCGTAAAACGTTTTTTGGTGGAAACTTCCGATAAAAAAGTCTGCTTTATTTCAGATTCAGAAGGCTCTTATTTAGAAGTAATATCAACAGATTACTACCCAATGGCAGAAATCGAATTTACAAAAGAACGCAACAAAGATCAACGTTCCAATGAGCAGCTTAATCTAGAAAACTTTATATCCGTAAAAGGATTGAAAGCTTTAGGAAATACTTTAACCACTTATAAGGTTAAAGCTATCAATTTATTGAAACCCTTAGATCCGCCCACTTCCAACGAAATTAAAGAAAAACCTGACGATGATGAGGACGATACTGACGAGCAATCTCAAATTATATTAGAGTTCTAAAACAAGAAAACCAACTTGAGTCGGTTTTCTTGTTTTCGGCATCTTTATTGTTAACAAAGAATTCCAGAATAGATTAATTAACTACTAATACAGCCCTTATAAAATAACCCGCATGAAAAGAAATTTATTTTATTGCTTAACCATCTTATTAGGCTTTACCGCTCATGCTCAAGAAAGTTTGAATCTAAACTTTTTATCAAGCTTAGATTACGACTACGACCTAAGTGATGTTTGGGGATACGCTACCTCCGATGGAGAATACGCTCTAGTTGGCGCATACAATGGAATATCTGTTGTTGATGTAACGAATGCTACAAGCCCAAATGAATTGGCTTTCTTTTCTGGACCAGAATCTATTTGGAGAGATTTAAAAACTTGGGACAATTACCTGTACTGTATTAATGAAACCGGCGCTGGTTTACAAATAGTAAACCTCTCTGAGGTAATCTCCAATGCTGTTAATCCAACTTATATAGAAAACACAAATTTAGGCTTTACAACAGCCCACAACATTTTTATAGATAAAAGTGGCATTCTGTATGTTTTTGGATCCAACTTTGGTGTTGGAGGATGTATTATGTTCGACTTAAATAATAACCCAGAGAATCCAGGATTTTTAGGTATTTTCAACGATTATTATTTTCACGATGGCATGGTAAGAGGCGACACTCTATGGGGAGGAGCCATCAACAATGGCGTTTTTTCTGCCATAGATGTTTCCGATAAGTCAAACCCAATTATTATTGGATCGCATCCAACTCCAAATACATTTTCTCACAATTGTTGGATTTCCGACGATGGAAATAGTTTGTTTACTACGGATGAAGTTAGTGGCGCTTATGTTGCGGCTTACGATGTTTCAGACCTTTCAAACATCGAAGAATTAGACAGAATCCAGGCTTGGAGTGGATCCTCAGATGTTATTCCACACAATACACATGTAAACGGCGATTTTATAGTTACCTCTTATTATACTGATGGAGTTTCTGTAGTAGATGTAAGCAATCCAAGCAATTTAGTAGAGGTTGCATTTTACGACACTTCAGACGACTACGACGGAAATGGATTTAATGGAGCTTGGGGAGCCTATCCTTGGTTGCCTTCCGGTAACATATTGGTAACCGACATCGAAAATGGTTTGTTTGTATTAGAACCAAAGTATACCAATGCTAGCTTCGTTAGCGGAGTAGTTACAGACGATAATGACATGCCTATAAGTAATGTACTCATTCAAATTGAAGGTACTAATTATGAAACCACCACCTCATTAGATGGATCCTATGCAACTGGAGTCGCTGATGAAGGAACCTATACACTAACTTTTAGTGCTCCTGGTTACCAAGATCAATCTATTGAAGTGAATTTATCTTCTTTGCAAAGTTCAGACTTTTCTATTCAGTTAATACCTTTGTTTGATACCATGGCTGTTCAGATTTCGGTGGTAGATGCCCTTAGTTTTGTTGGCGTGGCATCTGCTTTCGTTACTGTATACAATAATGATTTTGAGTACAATTGGACCTCTAACCAAGATGGATCTGTAGCCGGGTCATTATTTCCAGGAACATACTCTGTATCTGTCGGTGTTTGGGGCTTTCAAACAGTCTGCTCTCAAATTACCGTAGAGGCATCTTCTATTGACTTCTCTTTTGAACTCGAAAAAGGCTACTCAGACGATTTCTCCATCGATTTAGGATGGACAGTAGAAAATGAAGCCAGTCTTAGCGCTGGAGCATGGGAGCGTGGCCAACCAAACGGAACAGAGTATCAAGGCCAAGCTATGAATCCAAACTCCGATGCCTCTGGCGACTGTGGTTCTCAGGCTTTTATTACAGGAAATGCAAGTAACGCAACTGCTGGTCAAGCAGATGTTGATGATGGACGAACCACTTTGTTCGCTCCTTTAATGGATCTAAGTTTTTACCAGTCCGTTTCTTTTTCTTACAGTACCTGGTTTCAAAATGCTGGAGGACAAGGATCAGCTCCTAACGATTCATTACTTATCCTATTGAACAACGGCATAGAAACAATCCTATTAGATTTCAGAGTCGCTTCTACAGCATCTGCAAATTGGCAAAACACACAAGTAGATGTACCTACTAACTTTGAGCTTACACAAAACATGCAGCTTCTTGTTACAACAATGGATTATGATGGCACAGGTCATTTAGTTGAAGCTGGGTTTGACAAATTTTCAGTTTCTGGGCTACTATCTACATTTGAGCAAAGCAAAGAGCCTTTATCAGTTTACCCCAATCCATCCTTCAATGGTTTCTTAATTCTAAATGCTATGGACAACGACTCCAAACTACTAATTTCTGATGTTTCAGGAAAATTGATTTCTACAGTTGAGCTTTCAAAAGGCGAAAATTCAAACGATTTATCTTATTTAGCTAAAGGCACCTACTTAATAGAACTACGTAGCTCGAATGAATCTCTGACTACTTTATGGATTAGGAACTAATATTTTTTTATTTAAACACAGTAAAAGCCACCCATCGGGTGGTTTTTTTGTTGATTAAAAGTATAGATAA
>CAWVTK010000074.1:0-9211 GCA_963933205.1 uncultured Flavobacteriales bacterium | reverse complement strand
AGCACGTCACGTAGCTGTTTTACCTTACGTAACTGATTTAATGAAGTAAAATACCGAAGAACGATGGAAATTATTTTATCTCAAGAGGTAGCAAACTTAGGTTTTAAAGATGATCTTGTAATTGTGAAAAACGGTTACGGTAGAAATTTTCTTATTCCTAAAGGCCTAGGTATTTTGGCTACTGATTCAGCAAAAAAAGTATTAGCTGAAAACTTAAAACAAAGAGCTTTTAAAGAGCAAAAAATGGTGGATGACGCTAACAAGATCGCTACGGCACTTAAAGGTCTAGAGGTTAAGTTATCAGCCAAAGTTGCAGAAGGCGGACATAAATTATTTGGTTCAATTACCACCATAGATTTAGCAGCAAATTTTGCTAAAGCAGGTCAAGCAATTGAAAAGAAGTACATCACAATTACAGGTGGATCTGTTAAAGCGTTAGGTAAATACAATGCCTCAGTACGTTTACACAGACAAGTTGTTGTTGATGTAGCATTCGAGGTTGTTGCAGAGTAAATTAACTCTAAACACATTTGAAAAGGCTCCTTTTAGGAGCCTTTTTTTTTGACCTATACAGTCGATTATTCAAATGTTAATGAACAGCCAAAATGTTAATAAAATGAATGTTTTTAGCATCAATCAAATTCGTGTAAATGCACTAAATGTTTATATTTGTTAGATGTCAAATTTGACTTATAAAAGCGATACACTATGAGTGAAGAGATAAAAGGACAAGAATATTCGGCCGACAGTATTCAAGTACTCGAAGGATTAGAAGCTGTAAGACTGCGTCCAGCCATGTATATTGGAGATATTGGACAGAAAGGCTTACACCACTTGGTATACGAAGTGGTAGATAACTCAATAGATGAAGCTTTAGCTGGACATTGTAAAAACATAGATGTAATTATAAATACCGATAACTCGATCTCTGTAAAGGATGATGGACGTGGTATTCCTACTGCGATGCATCCTAAAGAAGGTAAGTCTGCTCTAGAAGTTGTAATGACTGTATTGCACGCAGGTGGTAAATTTGATAAAGATTCTTACAAAGTTTCCGGTGGTTTACACGGTGTGGGTGTATCTTGTGTAAATGCACTCTCTATTTTCTTGAAAGCAGAAGTTCACAGAGATGGTAAAGTATTTACTCAAGAATATTCAAAAGGTATACCTCAAACAGAGGTTTTAGAGGTGGGTACAACAGATTACAGAGGTACTATTATTACTTTTAGACCAGATGATTCTATTTTTACAACTACCGAGTATATCTACGACATTTTAGCTTCAAGAATGCGAGAATTGTCATTCTTAAACAAAGGTATTTCTTTATCAATAACCGATAAACGAGAACAAGATGAGGATGGTAAGGACATTACTGCAATGTTCATGTCTGAAGGTGGTTTAGGAGAATTTGTTGAGTACTTAGATCAAACTCGAGAAACACTTATCCAAAATGTAATGTACATGGAGGGAGAGAAGAATGGTGTACCTGTAGAAGTTGCCATGAGTTACAACACAACGTACTCGGAGAACTTACATTCTTACGTAAATAATATTAATACTCACGAGGGTGGAACACACCTTGCAGGTTTCCGTAGAGCTTTAACTCGTACTTTAAAGTCTTATGCTGAAAAGTCGGGTATGCTAGAGCGAGAAAAAGTTACCGTAGCTGGAGATGATTTCCGTGAAGGCCTTACAGCCGTTATTTCTGTAAAAGTTATGGAACCTCAGTTTGAGGGACAAACCAAAACTAAGTTAGGGAATTCTGAAGTTTCTGGAGCAGTAGATCAGTTGGTAGGTGAAATGCTTAACAACTATCTAGAAGAAAACCCAAAGGATGCTAAACAAATTATTTTAAAAGTAATTTTAGCAGCCAAAGCACGTCAAGCAGCTCGTAAAGCGCGAGAAATGGTGCAGCGTAAAACAGTTATGTCTTCTACTGGTTTGCCAGGAAAGTTATCCGATTGCTCAGAAAAAGACCCGAAAAAATGTGAAATCTTTTTAGTTGAGGGAGATTCTGCAGGCGGGACAGCAAAGCAAGGTAGAGACAGAGCCTTTCAAGCCATTTTACCGCTTAGAGGTAAGATCTTAAATGTTGAAAAAGCAATGCAACATAAGGTTTTTGAAAACGAAGAAATTAAAAACATATTTACTGCCCTAGGAGTTTCTATAGGAACCGATGAAGATAGTAAGGCTTTGAATATAACTAAGTTACGCTACCATAAAGTTGTTATTATGTGTGATGCCGATGTAGATGGCTCACACATCTCTACCCTTATCCTTACCTTCTTTTTTAGGTACATGAGAGACTTAGTAGAAAACGGCTACATTTATATTGCTACACCTCCTTTGTATTTAGTAAAAAAAGGAAAAGACCAACGTTATTGTTGGAACGATGAAGAACGCGATGCAAACGTAGCTGATATGGCCAAGGGAAAAGAATCTTCTGTTGGCATACAACGCTATAAGGGTTTAGGTGAAATGAATGCTTCTCAGTTATGGGATACCACTATGCAACCAGAAAACAGAACACTTAGACAGGTAACTATTGATAGTGCCACAGAAGCTGATCGTGTGTTTTCTATGCTAATGGGCGACGAAGTTCCACCTCGTAGAGATTTTATCGAACGCAACGCCAAGTATGCTAATATCGATGCGTAAGTAGCTTTTAAGAACAAAAAAAAACTCAATGTAAATTGAGTTTTTTTTTGTTCTTAAATTTTAAACTATCTGTACAAATTAGGTACTCCTTTTAGTTTGGTATACCTTAAATCTAAAATATAGAAGTAAGTACCTTCTGCAACATCAACTCCTAAGTGTTTTCCATCCCAAGGTTCTAACAGTGGTGCTAAAGTATAATATATTTCATCTCCCCATCTATTAAAGATTCTTAAAATTCCTTCGTCACACTCTTTTAAACCATTTAAAGTGAAATAGTCATTTTTAAAATCGTTATTGGGCGTAAAAATATTAGGAAAGTTTACTCTGTTTAGTACATCTGTACTAAGGAGGTCTATAACTTGAGTAGCCGAATCTAACAATATTCTTTAGCACTAATAAGTGTTATGGGGTACATTCCTCCTTGTTTTAGTTTCAATGTAGTGCTTGATCCGGTAATCAACAATTCTTCTCCTATTTTCCAATAGGAGTAAAGTATGTCATCGGTCTCACTAAAGAGCGTAATTTCATTTGTACACGAATCTAAATAATAACTGTACTCTGCAATTGGTGGGGGAGTGTTTCCAATAAAGTACGATACATCACCTTGGCATCCATTTATATCCGTAGCGATTACGGTTTGTAATCCTGTAAAAAGATTTGTTACTAATGCAGCAATAGAATTAGAGTTTTCCCAGATATACGAAAATGGAGGGGTACCCGAAGTAGGAGCAACCAACATCTCACCGTAACCAAGTTCACAGATATCATTATTGCTTTCTATCACTTCTAATTCAACTTCAATACCTTCTTGTTGGACTATAGATACTCCATTGAATATACACCCTTGAGAATCGGTGATAGAAAAAGGATAAGTTCCCGAGGCTAAATTGGATATTGTTTGACCAGATACACCCAGACTTGGCCAAAAGTATAGGTAAGGTTCCAATCCTCCAATCCCCTCTACTGTAGCAGAGCCAATTCCTTGAGTACATTCGTCTGGAATACTATTATTTGTTAAGAGTTCTACTCCGTTTATTGCTTCTATTTCTACAAATTCAGAATATTCACAACCAAAATTATCTTCTACCGTATACGCATATTTGTAAATGCCAGGAATAAGCGGATTAATAGTCATTGTATTTCCATTAACAACAACTGTTGTTTCCGATTCTTGCCATTCTCCAGACTCTTTAGTGGGTGTAAAAGACCAATTTGATGGAAGTATGTCTTCATTAAAATCTATCCACCACTGAAATATCCAGCCATTGTCTCCTCCCCAAGTGTCAATAACTTCCACAGTCCATGTTTCGTTTAAAGGGCTGTTTACTAAATTGTTAAAGCTGTTGTTGTACGCAGAAAAAATATTTGTATTACCATTTATAACCGACTCTTGAACAGGGTTTAGTAATTGACTAGCATTTTCCAAATCGTGCCAATTTCCGGTACTTGGGTTAGGCGACCAGCAGTACGTATATCCTGTTCCTGCAGGATTTTCGTCTCCAGAGCATACATCATTAAAAGAATCGTTATTTGCAGGTTAACCTAAATTGATGCTCCCCATTCCATTACCAGCACCTGCGCCGTTTTGATCTTCTAAAAGAACAACTGTACTTCCATTTGGAGCTTGTAAATTTATCATAATATCACCCATCCATGTATGTTCCATTTCAATACATACACGTAAAAAGTCGTTAATGTCGGTAAGTGTTTGATTGGGTAAAAAGGAGTTAAACTCAATTTCTGTTTGATAGGCACTAGGCGGGCAGGCAGTACCGTCTGGAATAAATAATTCTTCAGAAAAAGTGTTGTTGTAATCTATCTCCCAAGTTGTAGGCGTAAACTCAATAAGAGCTTCAAGCTCAGAATTTGTATTTGGACAAACCGAAAGAGGATCAGCAGATAGCGTTATTTCTGGCGTGGTAGATACCCGAATAAACACTTTGGCTATTATTAAATTTGAGCAAGAATTTACATCTTCAATATTTAAAATTACCTCATGACCGCCCCCCTTGTAAAAAAGTATAGGTGGTTGATATTCCGGTTTGAAAATCGCCCCCATTATTTGCCCATTTAAAAGTTGAGCTGGCTAACGTTTGTTCGTAGTTGGTATTATTCTCAGGAAATAAAGCGTTGCCTTCAAATAAAAGACTTTCTCCTTGACAAATGTCGTAAAAGAATACTTCCTCCCCATTAATTGGGTCTGTTTCTATACTGATACTTGTGTTTGAGCTAATACTAGAAACGATGCTTTGACATTGAGATAAAGCAAATTCAAAGGTAGCTAAGAATATTACAAAGAAACCTATGTTTTTTTAACATCTGTTTATTTTATAAGAACAAATGTACCCGTCTTCTTTTCAATTTCATTCTTAAAGGTATTGAATAGAATGAGAAATGAATAGGAATCCTGTTTAGCTTCTGTTGTTTTGTCTATTCTCGTACCATCCCATCCTTCTTTATAATCCTTGGTTTCAAAGACTAATTCTCCCCAACGATCGTAAATGTACATTTGGTAACTTTCCTGAATGATGTCTTTAACTATTGGCTTAAACACATCGTTTATATTATCTCCATTTGGAGAGAATGCTGTAGGTGGGAAAAATAAATAATCCTCTTTAGATACAATTTCTTTAAAATAATTATCGGTACAGTTTTTAGAATCTGTAACGGTAAGTTCCACAATGTAAGTGCCAATTTGATTGAAATTATTGGACGGTTGAAATACTTGGGAGAAGGTACCTTCTCCAAAACTCCAATACGTATCTGTTATAGTAGTGGTAGGGTCAGAGCTAGATAAGTTTAAGAATTCCACAAGGCCAGTATTGTATACTACGGTATCAAATTCTGTTTCGAAATAAGCAACAGGGGCAGGTATGTTTAGTACTTCAACAGTAGTTTCGCCAACACAGCCATGATCGTCTGTTACAAAAACATCGTATGCTCCATCGTTTATATTTTGAGCTGTAGCATTGTCAGGAAAACCATCGTCCCAGTTAAACGAATAAGGAGCAAGACCATTAAGAGGTATAACCGTTGCCGATCCAATATCTTGATCGCAGTGATCGAACTCTGAAGAGGTTTCGAACTCGAGTTCTAAATCTTCATTAATAATTGATGTTATTGCTACACCTTCGCATCCATAATTATCTGTTACTGCAGCAATATAAGTTCCTGCTCCAATATCGGTAACGGTAGGGCTGTTTGGATTGGTAAAATTCCAATTATAATTGTAAGGAGTATACCCATTTGTAGGTACAATATTTACCACACCAACTTGGTCATCACATATGTCGTTGGAGTTGTTGTATTCAAACTCTAGTTCTATAGTCTCTGTAATAATACTATCTACCCCAGAAAACATACAACCAATTGCATCTATTATTAAATAGTTGTAAGTTCCAGCAGCTATGTTTGTAATGTTTTGCCCAGCATATTCACCTTCGTTCCAGTTTACACTATAATTTTGCGTACCACCACTAATACTTAGATTAATTTCTCCTGAGTCCGAGCCACAAATGTCGTTTGTTGGGTTAGATGTAGCGCTAACAGGAGAAGTTATGGTAAGAAGCATCTGTTCAGAATAAGTACAACCAAAGTTGTCTTCTATAATATAGGTGTAAGTCTCAATACCTGGAGAAGTTGGCAGTATAGTTAAATCTGTACCATTACTTGAAATGATGGTTGAATTTTCAGACCAATATTCGTCTACAATAAAGTTGTTGTAACTCCAGAAAGAAGGAATTACATCCGCGTTTATTGAGATTCCCCATGAGAAAATCCATCCGTTGTCAATTCCTAAATTGTCTACTATAGTGATCGTCCAATTCCCATTAAGCGGAGTGCCTAAAAGAGCATTTAAACTTACTAGAGGTAAGTAAATTTCTGAATTTAATGTTGTTCCAGTTTGACCATTTGGAGCTGTAGTAGCAGTTGTGTTTCCATTGGCCATAGCCTCTGCCATGGTTCCATTATAAGTTGGATTCATCGACCAGCCGTAGTCGTAGCCAATCCCAGGATTTGTTGCTGTAGCATCTTGGTCAGTTGCTTCTCCAAACCAGGTACTGCTTCCGGCTTGTGCAAATAGTTGTACTTCTACGCCATTAGGCGCTGTAATATACATATCTAAATCTCCAGAGAAGGAGTGTTCCATGTTTACGTTTATACTAACGATATCGTTTACATCGGTTAACGTTTGTCCTTCTCCGAAACAAGCTAAAGTAATATCTGTATTGTAGGTAACTCCACTTCCATCGGGAAGGTACAAGGGTTCCGAAAACTCATCTACACAAGCTGTAGAGTTCCATCCACCAGTAACATAATCTACGTTTATGTTTACATCAGACGACGGATCATTACCTATAAAAGATTCGATGTCTGGACAAACACTAGATGGGTTGGCACTAAGGTTTAGTGTTGGTATAGTAGAAACACGAACAAATACTGGAAATTGTTCAATGTTATCACATCCATTTATATCTTCAGACGTAATTGCGAGTATAAATCCTCCTGAAGTATTGTAAGTGTTTGTATATTCTGTTCCACTAGCTATATCGGTTTCATCTACATACCAAGTAAATTCTATGGTAGCCATAGACTGAGTATAGCTTGTGTTATTTTCTGGAAAGGTAGCTTCGGCAATCAAAGTGAGTTCTTCGCCTATACATAAATCGTAATAAATTATGGTTGCTCCGTTAAGTGGGTCTATTTCAAAAACAGGCGAGTGCGAACTACTTGTAATAGAATGTGATATTTCTTGACATGGATTTTGTGCTACTGTTATTGTTGAAATAACAAGCAAAAGAAATAGTAATGAAAGCTTTTTCATGGTACTGGGGGGGTTTGTTCAAATCAACACAACAAAAACAGTACCGCTTTAAGAGTAACTATTTTTTTCGAAGATAATTTTATTTTATTTTTTAATATAATTTATTGCCATTATTTTGACTTCTTTTAATTAAATTAAAATATATGCAGTTAAAACTAATTTTAGTAAAAATATAACATTGATTTAAGTACTTGTTTTTAATAGCAATTTTTTATAATTAACACGAATTATTTTTTGATACTGTTAATTTTCTAAGCAAAAAAAACTCAATTTTCATTGAGTTTTTTTGCTTGAGTAGATGCTTACCTATATAAATTAAGTACCCCTTTTAGTTTTGTATAGGTAAGATCTAATACGTAGAAGTAAGCTCCTTCGGATACCTCTAAACCTTGCTTCTTGCCATTCCAAGGTTCTTCTTCAGGGTGAAGTGTGTAATAGACTTCTTCTCCCCAACGATTAAAAATTCTTAAGCTTCCCTTGTCGCAATATTTTAATCCTTTAATGGTGAAATAATCGTTTATAAAATCGTTGTTAGGCGTAAAAACATTTGGAAATTTAATTCTGTCCAATACAGAACTAAGAGTGAGGTCTACAGTCTGTACGACTGAGTCTGAACAATATTCAATAGAACTAATAAGTGTTATGGGGTATGCTAAGCCTGGGGTTAAATGCAGTGATGTAGTTGTTTGGCTGCTGGTTAAATTAGTTCCAATTTCCCAATGAGAATAAATGGCACCATCCGTTTCATCAGTTAATGTAAGTTCAAAAGTACAGGAGTCCAGGTAGTAACTAAATTCTGCTTCTGGTGGTGGTATGTTTCCTATAAAGTAGGAAAAATCGCCAGTACATCCGTTAACATCTGTAGCTACAACGGTTTGCAAACCCGTAAAAAGATTAGTCCCTAAGGCTGATGTTGAATTAGAGTTTGCCCAATCATAAGAATAAGGAGGGCTACCAGAAATAGGGGCTACCAACATTTCTCCATAACCCAGTTCGCAGATGTCATCGCTGCTTTCTAGTAGCTCTAATTCCACTTCTAAACCTACCTGATCAACAATAGCGAGCCCTTCGAAAACACAACCTTGGGCATCTGTTATGGTATAAGGATAGGTACCCGAGTTTAAATTACCAGCTGTTTGTCCAGAAAAGCCAAGTGTTGGCCAAGAATATGTGTAAGGTTCTAAACCTCCAATTCCTTCGATGGTAGCAGAGCCTATGGCTTGAGTACACTCATCAGGAATATTTACATTTGTTTGTAGCTCTACTCCATTTATTGCTTCAATTTCTACAAAATCCGAATATTCACAACCAAAATTATCTACTAGTGTATACTCATATTCGTAAATGCCAGGAATAGGCGGATTAATTGTCATTGAATTTCCATTAACAACAACTGTTGTTTCCGACTCTTGCCATTCTCCAGATTCTATACTGGGTGTAAAAGACCAATACGAGGGAAGTAGGTCTACATTAAAATCTATCCACCACTGAAATATCCAGCCATTATCGAAATTATAAGTATCAATTACTTCCACAGCCCATGTTCCATTTAAAGGACTGTTTACTAAGTTGTTAAAACTGTTGTTGTACGCAGAAAAAATATTTGTATTACCCGCAATAACGGACTCCTGAACAGGATTTTGAAGTTGCCCTGAATTATTTAAGTCTTGTAAGCTTCCTGTACTTGGGTTAGGCGACCAACAGTACGTATATCCTGTTCCTGCAGGG
>CAWVTK010000073.1:0-9226 GCA_963933205.1 uncultured Flavobacteriales bacterium | reverse complement strand
ATATGCGTCAAAAAAAAGCCCATCATTACGATGGGCTTTTGTATTAAAATAAGAAAGATACTAGTTTGCTCTTACGTTTACCGCATTTAAGCCTTTTCTACCTTCTTGTAATTCAAATTCTACTGCGTCGCCTTCGTTAACCTCGTCTATTAGACCAGTTACGTGTACGAAATATTCAGTTTTTGATTCGTCATCAACGATAAATCCAAATCCTTTAGATTCGTTGAAAAATTTTACTGTTCCTTTGTTCATAGTAGTAAGATTAAGCAGATTTAACGTTTACAGCGTTTAAACCTTTTCTTCCTTCTTGTAATTCGAATTCTACTACATCGCCTTCATTAACCTCATCGATTAATCCAGTTACGTGTACGAAGTATTCTGTTTTTGATTCGTCGTCTACAATAAATCCAAAACCTTTGGATTCGTTGAAGAACTTTACTGTTCCTTTGTTCATAGTGTAATTTGTAAATTAAAGTGCAAATATAGATAATATATTTTACATTTCAACTATTCTTTTAGTTATTTGTTTTAATAAGCATTTCCCTTACTGGTAGCTTAGATTTCGCTGTCGAAAGTTTTATGTGAGTCTTTTACCAAGCGTTTAATTTCTAGTAATTCGTCTTGATTGATGTCTCTCCATTCTCCGTAAGGTATGTCTAGGTCTATGTTCATTATTCTAATTCTTTTTAGCTTGTAGACTTCGTAGTTTAAATACGCACACATTTTCCGTATTTGTCTATTTAATCCTTGTTGGAGTGTAATCTTAAAATAAAAGCTATCAATTTGTTCTACTTTACAAGGATCTGTTACCGTATCCATAATTGGGATGCCAGCACTCATTCTTTCTATAAATTGTTTTGTAATGGGTTTGTTTACTCTAACCTCGTATACTTTTTCATGGTTGTTACGAGAGCGAAGTATTTTATTTACTATATCGCCGTCGCTGGTTAAAAAGATTAAGCCTTCACTAGGTTTATCTAATCTTCCAATGGGAAATATTCTTTTATCGTGGCCAATATAATCTACAATGTTATCTTTTTCTGTTGCTACATCAGTCGTACAAACAATTCCTCTGGGTTTGTTTAAAGCAATGTAAACATGCTCTTGTTTTGGCTGTTCCATTATTTCGCCATCTACCCGAACCACATCTCCAGGAGCTAACTTAGTACCCATTTCTGGAACTTCGTCATTTATGGTAACTCTTCCTGCTTCAATAAGTTTGTCTGCTGCTCTTCTGGAACAGTAGCCTATTTCGCTTAAGTATTTGTTTATTCGTTTCAAATTATAATGACTTTATAGGTGTATTCAAACCATGGGATTTCTAAATTTTTGTAACTCTTATTTTTCTTTTTTTAAGCTTCGTATTGTTTAGCTTTTCAATAAGTTCTTCATGTTTTTCTGTTGGTACGGAGACGAAGGCACAATCTTGTTTCAATTCTATAGTCCCCAATTCATCTCCTTCAAGTCCACCTTGTTTAAAAAACAAGCCTGCAATGTCTCCTTTCGAAATTTTGTCTTTTCGTCCACCAGAAATAAATAAGGTTGTTTTATGAGTTGTTTCTGGAGGAAGAACTTTAGATAATTTTTCAACTTCTAAATTCTCAATAAAATCTGGCAATTTTTCTCCAGACCAATGTAAAACATATGCTGTTCCCCCTTTATTCATTCTTGCCGTTCTTCCATTTCTATGGGTAAACTCCTGTTTTCTTAGTGGAAGGTGGTAATGTATTATAAACTTTATTTCAGGTACATCAATTCCTCTAGCGGCCAAGTCGGTTGCAATAAGTAGTTGATGAGTACCATTTCTAAATTTTATGAGTGCTCGTTCTCTTTCTTTTTGCTCCATTCCTCCGTAAAAGCACCCATGGTTGATGTTGTTGTCTGTTAGGTATTCGCTTAAACGATGTATGGATTCTTTAAAATTGCAAAATATAATTCCCGGCTGACTTCCTAAATGATCTATGGCACTAACCAAAGTTTCCATTTTGTCTTTTGAAGGCGATACAATTGCCTTTACGGTTAATTGAGATACAACCTCTTTGAGGTAGTTTACGTAAACTGGATCTTTAAGTTTTACAAATTTAGGAATGCGCGCTTTTTGGGTAGCCGAGGTTAGTATTTTTTTCTCAAGTTTCGGGAGCATGGTACAGATAGCTGTCATCTCCTTTTCAAATCCTACTTCAAGCGATTTATCAAACTCATCTAAAACAAGCGTCTTAATCGAGGATGTTTTAAAAGTTTCTCTTTGAAGATGATCTGCAACCCTACCAGGTGTTCCTACTAAAATAGCGGGTCTGTGTTTAAGGTCAATTTTGTCTTTGCTAAATAAGCGTCCTCCATAAACTACGGAGGTTTTATACCCAGAACCCATTTCTCGAAGCACCTGTTCTATTTGAATTGCTAACTCCCTAGAAGGCGCTACAATTAATGCTTGTACTTCTTCATTTTCTGGACTTAAGCTAGCTAATATAGGTAATAGAAAAGCCAATGTTTTTCCTGTTCCTGTTGGAGAGAGTAAAACAATATCTGAGCTTGATGTGATTGCTAAAAGAGCTTCATCTTGCATCGGATTTAACTTTTCAATCCCTAGTTTATTGAGAATGTTATCCTGAGTTTTTATTGTGTACGACATCTTACAAATGTAATTAATTCAGTTTCATTATGGGCGCAAAAAAAATCCCTTTCCGCAGTAGCGAAAAGGGATTTGCAAAATATCTATAGTCTAGTGATCGTGTCCACCAGGACCATGAACATGACCGTGTTCAAGTTCTTCACTTGTAGCTTCTCTTACTTCTTTTACCGTTCCAGTAAAGTGAAGATTTTGGTCTGCTAAAGGATGGTTTACATCAACCGTGATTGTTTCTTCGTTAATGGAAACAACTTTTGCTGGAACCATTTGTCCGTTTTGGTCTTGGAGAGGAAGTATATTGTCTACCACAACCTCTTCCGCCAACTTATCTTCTTTCATGAACATGTCTTGAGGCAATTCAATGATTGCTTCTTCTGTTCTTGACCCGTATGCATTTTCTGCGTTTATTCCGAAAGAAAATGTACCACCAGCATTTAAATCAAATACTTGTGCTTCAAATTCAGGAATCATGTGCATTACACCCGTCATAAATACTAAAGGCTCTTTTCCTTCAGTAGTTTCTATCATTTCTCCTTCTAAGTTGTCTCTAAACAACTTGTAGTCAAGAGTTATTACTTTACTTTTTACTTCACTCATGTGATTAAATTTTTTGCAAAATTACACTTATTATCAGTTTTGTAAAATGTTTTGTGCATTATTTTATCTAGCCTAAACTGAAAGAGCTGCTCTTTTGAATAATTTAAGTTTGTTTTTTAAACTGTTTTTCTCCAGTTAAATGGATCTTCTGATCTTCCATATTGAAGATCTTGTAGGGCAGATTTTAGCTTTTGTGCGTAGTTGTCTTCTTTTACAGTAAACTGTAATTTTTCTCCTTTATAATCGATAGAGTTTATGGTTGCAACAGTAGCTGCTGTTCCTGCACCAAAAGCCTCGCTAATTGCACCAGATTTATACTCTGCTAACATTTTTTCTAGATTTATACGCTCTTCTTTACAGGGTATGCCAAGATGTCTAGCTAGTTTTATTAAACTATCTCTAGTAATACCAGCTAAAATGGAGTCGCTGGTTGGTGGCGTTATAAGTTCATTATTACGTCTAAAGAAAACATTCATGGTTCCTGATTCTTCAATGTATTCGTGCGTATCTCCATCGGTCCAAATAAGTTGTTGAAACCCTTTTTCTTGCCCTAATTTTGCGGGGTAGAAGGAGGCCGCATAGTTTCCAGCTGCTTTTGCAGCTCCGGTTCCACCGGCAGAAGAACGTGTGTATCCCAACTCAACTTTAACATTCAGATCTCCGCTGTAATAGGCTTGCACAGGGCACGATATAATCATGAATGTGAAGTCATCTGAAGTTGTGGCCTTAATAAAGTTTGAAGATGCAAACATAAAGGGTCTTATATAAAGAGCTGATGTTGCATCTTTAGGAACCCATTTTTCATCCAATTTTAAAAGCGTATTTAATCCCTCCAAAAACATTTCTTCGGGGATTTCGGGCATACACAATCTTGTTGCAGATTTGTTAAGTCGTTTAGCATTTTCTTCAGGTCTAAAAAGAAAGGTTTCATTTTTAGGACCTTTAAATGCCTTCATTCCCTCAAAAATAGATTGTCCGTAGTGCAATGCATGTAAAGATGGAAACATATCCATAGTACCGTATGGTTTTATTTCAGGTTCCAACCATTTCCCATCTTTATAGTGAACCATAAACATATGATCTGAAAAAACCGATCCAAAAGCAGCCCCTTTCCATGCATTTTCATTCCATCTACTTTGTGCAATTTTTTCTATTTTCATCTGCTTATGTTTTGTTCTTCTCTAAGATCGTTTTAGTCTATTTTAGGTATCTAAAGTCCTGCTGATCTTTTAGGTTTAAAAGAGTATTGTAAATTAGTTCAATAACGTGTTGTACATCTTCAATATGAGCACTTTCTACAGTAGTATGCATGTACCTTAATGGCAGCGAAATTAAAGCCGAGGCAACTCCTCCATTTGCAAAAGCAAAGGCATCGGTATCTGTTCCGGTGGCTCTAGATGCTGCAAGTCTCTGAAAGGGAATTTTATGATCTTTTGCCGTATCAATTATTACCTTTAAAAGGTTGTTTTGAACCGAAGGACCATAACTTAATACTGGACCGGCACCGCATTTTAAATCTCCTTGTTTAATTTTATTAATCATTGGGGTATTGGTATCGTGACATACGTCTGTAACAATAGCAATGTCTGGTCGTATCGTTTCTACGATCATTTTAGCACCATGCAAACCAACTTCTTCTTGTACTGCGTTTGTGATGTACAATCCAAAAGGCAAAGTTATTTTGTTTTTATGCAGTAAACGAGCAACCTCTGCAATAACGAATCCGCCGATTCTATTGTCTAAAGCCCTTCCTACAAAATATCGATTGTTTAGGGTCATAAATTCATCTTCGTAGGTAACTACACAGCCTACATGAATTCCCATTTCTTCTACTTCTTTATCCGTGTTTGCTCCACAGTCTAAAAATATAGTGTCTACTTGAGGACTTTTCTCATCTTTTCCACTTCGTGTATGTATAGCTGGCCACCCAAAAACAGCCTTTACCATTCCATTTTCGGTATGAATATTTACCCGCTTGGATGGTGCTATCTGATGGTCAGATCCACCGTTTCTTCGCAGGTAAATAAACCCATCTTTGGTGATGTAGTGAACAAACCATGAAATTTCGTCTGCGTGTGCCTCTATAACAACCTTGTATTTGGCTTCGGGATTAATAATTCCAACCACGGTACCATAGGTGTCTACAATATAATCGTCTATATAAGGCTTTAGGTAGTTTAACCATAGTTTTTGTCCTGCAGTCTCAAAACCTGTAGGAGATGGGTTATTGAGGTAAGACTCCAGAAAACTGAGTGATTTTTTAGAAAAATAATTTTTTTTCATTAGACGAATTATATATAAATAAGGGTTGGTGAATATACGAAAATTGCTTGGTATATTTGCCTTGAATTAAAGATGCACGTTTTGAAAAAAGAGATATTACGTACCACAGATGGTTCCAATACATTATACGTTCCGGAATTAGATGAAACATACCATTCTACAAATGGAGCGCTGCAAGAGTCCATGCATGTTTTTATTAAAGAAGGCTTGCAATATTTTGCACTTAAAAATACGGCTATTTTAGAGGTCGGTTTTGGTACTGGTCTTAATGCCTTAACCACTTATGCTTATGCTGCGATTTCGGGTTTAAAGATTAATTACACTTCTTTAGAGGGGTATCCTTTGAGTTGGGATACGGTGGCAAAATTAAAATACAACACGCTCGAAGGTTTACAAGGCCACGATATTGCTTTTAAAGAGATGCATACCTGTGTTTGGGAGGAAGCTCGTTTAATAGCCCCCCACTTTTCCTTGAGAAAACTCAATATAAAACTTCAAGATTTAACATTAGAAAATGAGTTTGATGTAATATACTTTGATGCTTTTGCACCGCAAATTCAGCCTGAATTATGGACAGAATCTATTTTTGTTCTGTTATATAAAGCGCTAAAACCCAAAGGTGTTTTGGTAACCTATTGCGCTAAAGGATCTGTAAAGAGAGCTTTAAAATCGGTGGGCTTTAAATTAGAGAGTATTCCGGGCCCACCCGGTAAAAGAGAGATGAGTAGGGCCCTTAAAATGTAACTTATTTTGAGCACGCGTTCTAGATGGAATTATTTCCTGATGTTTTATTGAACGTAAACGCCTTCATTTTCACCTAATTCAACCGCAACATGGTCTTTAATAGAGGTAGATAAAACAAGACCAGCGTAATCTGTTCTGATGGGAAACCTGTGGTGTTTTCGGTCTATTAAGGCAGTTACTTTTATTACCTTAACAGGTGTTTGTAAAAAGTATTTTACGCCGTAAATCATTGTTTTTCCAGAGTTCAGAACGTCGTCTACTAAAATAACAACTTTATCGTCAAAATCAGTTTCTTTAAGGTCTAGTTTTATTGGAGTGTTAAAGGGAGCTCTCTTATCAATGATAATTTCTGCAATACATATTTTAATGGATGAAATAGATTCTATTAGTTTTGCCAACCTCTTGGCTAGCACAAAACCATTCCCGTTGATTCCAGCTAAAATAATGGTTGTTTCCTGGTAGTTGGCTTCGTAAATTTGCCAAGCTATTCTTGTGAGTTTTTGCTCTATTTGTAGGCTTGTTAGAATTTGAGTTCTGCTCATAGTAGATCCGTTAGTAGGTAATTATTAGTCTCTGTATAAGTGTACAAACCCGGTTGTTTCTTTTTCTTCTGGCTCGGAGTACACATTTACTTTGTAAACAATTCTATAAAAGTAAACACCTTCAGAAACCTCATTTCCTTTTTTATTTAAACCGTCCCAACTTGGGTAGTCGTTGCCCGAATTTACGGTTGCTATATGTCTTCCCCATTGACTAAAAACTTCCATTTTGTAGTCGGTAGATTTGCACATATTTTCATAATCGCTTTCCTGTAGGTCTTCGTGGTCGTTAAAGGGTTTAAATGTATTGTTAAATTCATCCCCATTAGGACTAAATACATTTGGCATATTTAACTCACACTTACATTCGTTTACAACGAGTGTAACTTCATTTTTAGCCTCAACTATACCACAAGAATTTTCTACAGAAGCTGTAAAAATATATTCTTGTTCAAATTCAATTTCATCCAAAATATCTTCTATGGTTAAGCTAAACTCAGCGAGAGAGTCGTCTAGAGCAAACCCATCTAAATACCAAAAATGAATGAGATCAGACTGCGAAGAAACTAGAGTAGGATTGTCTTCCATACACATACGTACAACCGAGTCTATACTTTGTTCAGAATTTACATCAACAACAAAATCGTAGGCTTCAAAGTCTATGTATAGGTTAAGACTATCGCTTATTGTATCTTGTCCGGAGTTTATTATTTGCAAAACATACAGGCCTTCTTGGCTCACCGTAACAGACATATCTGTGTTGTTTTGTAGTAGAGTAGTTTCAAAAAACCAAGAAAAAGTAGAGTCGCTATAGGCATTGCTGGGAAAAGCAATGGTCGTGTCGTTTGTTTCGCATATATGAATATCAGAAAACCAATTTTGATCTTGAGCAAAAGCAAAAGAGTTAAGGACGAGCATAAAAATTAAGCTAAGTGCTTTTTTCATTTTAAATAATTTTGTCGGTCAAATTCTGAGCCGTTTATAAAAACCCTTTCGATACAATTATGCCCAAAATTATAAGGAATAAATGAATAGGATGGTATTTTCTTGGTGATAAATATATTACCTTTTTTTCCTTTGGCAATACTTCCTTCTGTTTTACTGATTCCCATAGCATATGCTCCGTTAATTGTTGCAGCATTAATAGCTTCTTCAGGGTTCATATTCATTTGAATACAGGCAAGTGAAACAACAAAATTCATATTACCAGAGGGTGTAGAACCAGGATTGTAATCCGATGCTAGGCAGACGGGTAAACCTTGGTCTATCATTTTTCTTGCAGGTGCGTATGGTATTTTTAGAAAAAACGAACAGGATGGAAGCAAAGTAGGCATTGTATGAGATCCTTTTAAGGAATCGATATCTTCCTGAGTCATTGTTTCTAGATGATCTACAGAAAGTGCTCCAAGTTTAACTGCTGCAGTAACGCCTCCAATACTATTAAATTGGTTTACATGCACCTTAGGAATTAAATCGTGCTTTTTTCCTACCGTAATTACGCGGTCCATATCCGACACAGAAAAATAACCTTTTTCGCAAAAAACATCCACGTATTGGGCTAATTTTTCCTTAGCTACTTTAGGAATCATTTCTTCTGTTAGGATGTTTAAATAAGCTTCTTTGTTGTTTTTGTATTTTAAGGGGAGTGCATGTGCGCCTAAGAAAGTAGCCTTTATTGTAATCGGAAAATTGTCTTTTAGGCGTTTTATTACTCGAAGCATTTTAAGTTCACTCTCGGTGCTTAAACCATAACCACTCTTTATTTCTAAAGCACCGGTTCCCATTTTAATCAACTCATGTAATCTATTTGAAGCGCTTTCGTATAATTCGTTCTCGCTGGTGTTTTTTAATTTAGTAGCAGAATTTAAAATACCTCCACCTTTTTTTGCAATTTCTTCATAAGATAAACCGTTAATTCGGTCTACAAACTCAGATTCTCTAGTTCCACCAAATACTAAATGACTGTGCGAGTCTACCCAGCACGGAAATACCATTCCGCCCTGGGCATCTACGATTTCAGTTTCATTGCAGTGCTTAGTATCCGGGCAATTATCCATTAAACCAAAGTCGGTAATTATGCCCTGGTCCATGCACAGGAATGCATTTTTTAGGGTAGCGAGGTTTTTCATCTGCTTACCGGAAACCTTTTGCCTAATTTGATCCTCTACCTGAACAAGTTCGGCAATATTTTTAACGATGACTTTCATAACTTGAATTATTCAGCTCAAAAATAAGAAAATTCGCTAGTATAAAGCCGAGGTATAACTAACAATTAATACGGCACGATCTCTCTATGTTATTTCTGTATTAGATACTCGCTTGATTGTACTTGATACTCCCAACAATTTTCTATTTTTGTTTTCTATGAGTTCAAATTCATTTGGAGAAATATTCCGTTTAACAAGTTTTGGTGAGTCCCATGGTAAAGCCATTG
>CAWVTK010000072.1:0-9273 GCA_963933205.1 uncultured Flavobacteriales bacterium | reverse complement strand
GTATCTACAAAGCGCTGAATTTCTCGAATCGCATTAGAAATTAATACCGAAAGGAAGTTGTCTCCATACCCAAGCCCATGAGCTATTCCTGCTGCAACCGCAACTACATTCTTTAATACCGATGAGTATTCTGTTCCATAAATATCGTCTGATGTGGTCACTTTAATATAGGAACATCTTAACTGATTTGCCATAAAATCTGCAACAGCATTGTCTTCACACGCAACAGTTAAATAAGAAAGTCGTTCCAGCGCAACTTCTTCTGCATGGCAGGGCCCTGTAATTACACCTATTTGGTTTAAAGGAACCTTATATTCACTTTGGATGTACTCTCCAACAATTTGATTGAACTCTGGAATAATCCCTTTTACAGCAGAGAAAAATGTCTTTTTACTCAAATCTAAGTCTAAGGCATTTAAAGTAGTGTGTAAAAAGGCAGAGGGTATCGCCAAAATGATAACATCTGCGCGCTCGCAAGTAGCCTTAAAGTCTGTGTTTACAGAAACCAAATTTGTATCAATTAAAGCCCCACTTAAGTAGTTAGGATTGTGCTGGGTTTGCTTAATGTGCTGTACAGCTACTTCATTTCGCATACACCATATTAATTCGTCCACGTTAGTTGACAAAATTTTTACAATTGCGGTAGCCCAACTACCCCCACCTAATACGGCTATTTTCTTCTTCGAACTCATTTTATTTTTCTCTCAAATGAAAATCAACTTTAGCTTTTTCATCCATTAAAAGAATGAATGTTTCAATGAAAGAGATGATTTTTGATTCTGCCTCAAAGTTAATCTTTTCTATATCATCGCTCGGTTTATGATAATCGTCGTGTTTTCCTGTCCAAATATGAAGTGCTGGTACACCAAAGGCATAAAATGGAGCGTGGTCGGATGGCCCGTCTTCTCGTTTTTTTAGTGTAAAAGGAAATGCCTTCCAATCGGTTTCTTTAATAAGTGGTTCCCACATTAAAGAGCTACCAAGTCCTTCAATAGTAAGGGGCATGTCTTTTTCCATACGACCTATCATATCCATATTTATTAGATAGTTTAGATTTTTTAAAGCAATGGTAGGGTTGTTTACAAAATACCGAGAACCTAAAAGCCCTTTTTCTTCGCCAGAAAATGCTATAAATAGAAAGTTGTTCTTCTCCTGCTTCTTGTTGTTTTTAAAATAATGAGCTAGCTCAAGTACACCGGCAGTACCGCTGGCGTTATCATCTGCTCCGTTGTGAATTTTTCTAGGCCCTTTATACTTAGAACCTTCGCCTCCATAACCTAAATGATCGTAATGTCCACTTATTACAACGGTGTTGTCTGCATTGTTATTAATAAAACCAATTACATTATGAGCTTGCTCGCGCACTTCATACTGGTTAACCGATAAGGATGCATTCTCAATATACTCTTCGGGTACTTTTGCAAAGGCAGAGCTTTTTAAAACCAGCACTGGAATTCCAATGGATTCAATTCTTTTGTAATTAATATTGGGTAATTTATGTCCTTTTTGAGAAGTATACAAAAGAACAGCAACGGCACCTCTATTTCGTGCCTCTACTACTCTACTCAATACATCGGCGGTCTCTGTATTTAGAACGTCTGGGCTTGCTAAATCAATTTGAACTACATAACCGTTCACTTCTAGGTCTAAATTGTCGTAGTTGGAGTAGGATGAGTCTGGTAGATGAATTCCGTATGAAACTCCTAATACAGGAACATCAGTTATGGTTCCATTAGACGATAAGCTAATAGGGTAAAAATCATGATTCAACCTCATGAGTTTATTATTAATCGTCAATTTAGTTTTATTTGGCTTTTGTTTTACATTTTCAAAATATGAAAAATCCTGAACAAATCCATCCGTTCCTTTTGGTTCTAAACCTATTTCAAGCATTCTTCTTTTAATATAATCTCTTGCCTTAATTTCGCCCATGGTACCAGGTTCTCTTCCTTCCATTTGGTCGCTGGCCAAGGCAGATACATCTTCAATTAGTCGTTTTACCGCTTTTTTATTTACTTTCCCGTTGTTTTGAGCAAAAGCATAAAGTGCGAAGAATAAACTAAAAATTAAACATCGATTTTTCATAGGTAATTTGTTTGCTTTCAAAAGGATAAAAGTCTTTATGATACTCTCATAAAGAATGTTTTTGTTTTGATATTTCTAGATAGTAGCCTAATTTAAGCCGCAACCTTTAGGTAACGACACAACAAGGTTTTAATTTTAGCCTGCAATAATTTGTTCGAAAATTTCGATTTTTTTAGTAAGCTCTATTTAGATTGCCGTCAACGTAGTACATAAAAGCCTTATTAACTACTCGGTAACCTCCAGGAGTAGGGTAATCGCCTGTAAAATACCAATCTCCTTTATGGTTCGGACAAGCTTTATGCAACTCGTCTATTCCTTGAAAAATAATTTCAACATCTGCTTTTATGTCTTCTGGCCTGAGCAGCTCAACGCATTTGGCTGAAATTTCTTCGGGTGTAAAAGGCTTGTAAATGTTTTTAACACAATTTACTACCTCTTCGATTGGTAAATCAAGTTGTTCTTTGCATTGATTGTAAACATCTGAAATAAGGGATTCTAAACCTCGATCTTTTAACAGTTCGATGGCAGCTCTAAAGGCAACAAAATCTCCTAATCGTGCCATATCAATTCCATAACAGTCTGGATATCGGATTTGAGGTGCAGATGAAACCACTACAATTTTCTTCGGATTTAGTCGGTCAAGAATTCTGAAAATACTTTTTTTCAAGGTGGTACCTCTTACGATACTATCGTCAATAATAACCAAATTATCGTCTTTGCTTACTTGCCCATATGTAATGTCGTAAACATGACCTACTAGGCTGTCTCGATTACTATCGTCTGTAATAAAGGTTCTTAATTTAGCGTCTTTAATAGCAATTTTCTCAATGCGCGGACTCACCGAAAAGATTTCTTTTATTTGATCGGTTGTAGGGTTGTCCCCTAAATCAAGCACCATTTGTGCCTGTTTATCTTTGTAAAGAAGTTCCAATCCTTTTACCATACCGTAAAAAGAAGTTTCGGCGGTATTTGGGATAAAAGAAAATACTGTTTTCTTTAAATCTCCACCAATACTCTCCATAACTTTAGGGCACAAAAGTTTACCCAGTTCTTTTCGTTCTCTATAAATATCGGCATCGTTCCCTCTGGAAAAATAAATTCTTTCAAAAGAACAAGCCTTTTTTTCTAAAGGCTCTCGAACCATGTCCATACTTATACGCCCGTCTTTTTTTATGATTAAGGCGTGGCCTGGAGTAATTTCTGCTATTGAGTCTGCTGATACGTTCATAGCTGTTTGAATAACAGCACGTTCGGAAGCCACTACAACCACCTCGTCATCTTTATAATAAAAGCCGGGTCGAATTCCCGAAGGATCTCTTAGAGCAAATGCATCACCATGGCCTGTTAAGCCACACATCACATAACCACCGTCCCATTTTTTTGCAGAATTTACAAGAACCTCTTGAATGTTAATTTTCGAGGCTATAAACTTAGTCATGTCACGCTTATTACCTACCTCATCCTTATACTTATAATAGATCTCATCATTTGCCTCATCAAGAAAATGTCCAATTTTCTCTAGTATAGTTACCGTATCGGATTTCTCTTTTGGGTGCTGTCCTAAATCGATAAGCTGGTTAAAGAGTTCATCAACATTTGTCATGTTAAAATTTCCGGCCAACACTAAATTTCGAGTCATCCAATTGTTCTGACGTAAAAATGGGTGGCAATGCTCTACACTGTTTCCGCCATAAGTTCCGTAACGTAAATGGCCTAAGAATAATTCTCCAGAAAAGGAGACGTTTTCTTTTAACCACTGTACATCCTGAATTTTACCGGGATTTTTAGCCTCTACATCTTCAAATTTTTTGTTGATGTACGTAAATAGGTCTTGAACAGAATTGGCCTTATTAGAACGGTAACGAGAAATATACCTTTTACCGGGCGCCACATCGAGTTTGATGTTTGCTAAACCAGCTCCATCTTGTCCTCTGTTAACCTGCTTTTGCATAAGCAGGTACATTTTGTTTAAACCATAAAGCGAAGTGCCGTACTTTTCTTGGTAATACTCTAGTGGCTTTAGGAGGCGAATCATCGCAACTCCACACTCGTGTTTTAACTCGTCACTCATAAGGATTTAAGCAGTAGGTTTTGCCCGCAAGTTACAATAAAGTTTAGAGTTGTTTAGTGCTTGTTGGTCATTGTTATGAGATGATTTTTTACTGGAAACAGATAGGATTAAAGCAATAATACTAAGCGCAATCTTATAAAAAATCGTGTGTAAGAAGCTTAACTAAACTCTTCTTTACGCATGCCCAGCCAGTCGAGTGCAGACTTACTTAGCAATTGTTCTTTTAGCGTTTCATCCCAAGGCATACTGTTTATAAGTTGTCCGGGTTTTAGTTCGCCTAAAGGAAATGGGTAATCACTTCCTAAAGCGATTTTATCTGCGCCCATTACAGCTACTATATACTCCAACATTTTAGGGTCGTGTACTAAACTGTCTATGTAAAACTTTCCAATATATTCTCTAGGATGCTTTTTGTTGTCTACGGCACACAAATCTGGCCGCACATCAAATCCATGCGATACTCTTCCTATAGTTGATGGAAAAGAGCCCCCACCATGAGCAAAGGCAACTCTTAACTTTGGAAGACGCTCAAAAATACCTCCAAAAATAAGCGAACAAATAGCTCTGGAACTCTCGGCAGGCATTCCTACCAGCCATGGCAGCCAGTACTTATCCATATGTTCCTTGGCCATCATATCCCACGGATGAACAAATACAGACATGTCTAATTCTTCACAAGCTTCAAAAATTGGAAAAAATTGCGCCTCATTTAAATTCAGGTTATTTACATGAGTACCAATTTGAATTCCTCTTAAGCCAATTTCTTTACAGCGCTTTAACTCTTTTATAGCAAGTGCTGTATTTTGCATAGGTACTGTTCCTAAACCAGCAAAGCGTTTTGGGAAGCGTTTTACGATACCGGCAATATGGTCGTTTAAAAAAACAGCTATTTCTAAAGTATCTTTTGGTTTTGCCCAATACGAAAACATAACAGGAACAGTAGACAAAACCTGTACATGAATTCCTTGATCGTCGCAATCTTCTATGCGTTTCTCTGCAGACCAGCAATTGTCATCTACCTCGCGAAAAAACTTTTCATCCATCATCATTTTGGCGCAACAAGGCTTGTGATGGTCTAAATTTATAAAGCCCCCATAGCCAAATTTCTCTTTAAAATTCGGAATGTCTTTTGGTAAGATGTGTGTATGAATATCTATTGTAAATATAGTTGTATTAGCCATGGTACTGTTTTATATAAAGCGAGTATCTATTTCCATTTCTGTTGCACATTTAGTACAAGTTCTTAAGGATTTAGACTTGTAAAACTCTTTAAAACGAGGAAGAAAGTCTTTCTCTATGTTGGTTAATGGGAAATACGTTTCATGTAATTTATGATTGCACTGATCGCAAAACCAAAGTAAACCATCTTTGTCGTTGGTTCCTTTTCTAACCTTTTCAATTACTAAGCCTACCGAGCCTTCGGACCGCATTGGAGAATGAGGGATTTTTGCAGGCAACAAAAACATTTCGCCTTCATTTATTGGTATGTCTACCGCCTTTCCATCTTCTTGAATACGAACATTAATATTTCCTTCTATTTGAAAAAACCACTCTTCGCTCTGGTTGTAATGGTAATCTTTACGGGCGTTTGGACCGCCAACAATCATTACTATAAAATCTCCAGCCTTGTGGTATAGGTTTTTATTTCCAACGGGTGGCTTTAATAAATGGCGGTTTTCTGAAATCCATTTGGTTAAATTAAAAGGCTTTTGTATTGGCATATCATTCTAATTTTAAAGAACGAGCAAGTTAGTAATTTTGATGGAAGCTTTGCCAAAGGAGTATTTGGAATTTTAAATGACTACAACATAAACAAGAATACTATCTTTGGCTTTTATTAAAACGAAAGCATTTTATCCTCACCCTTAAAACTCTCTTCCTAATGGGGAGAGAGAAGTTTCGAAAGAAGCAGGGTGAGGTTTTGCTTTTACCTGCTTTTTTTGGCTTTCTTTATTTTCAATTATATACGAGAACGCTTTACTAATTACTTGCAACAATTCACTACTTTTGCTGCTCAAAATTAAACATTATGCTACGATCACATACTTGCGGAGAGCTAAATATTAGCAATTTAGAAACAGAGGTTACGCTAAGTGGCTGGGTACAAAAATCTCGAGATTTGGGTGGAATGACCTTTGTCGATTTGCGCGATAGATACGGCATAACGCAGTTGGTTTTTAATATGGAAACCAATAAGAATCTTTGTTTAGAGGCTCGCAAATTAGGGCGAGAATATGTAATACAAATCAAAGGGACTGTAATTGAGCGCAGCGCAAAAAACAAAAAAATTCCTACTGGAGAAATCGAAATTGAAATTACGGAATTAAGCATTTTAAATTCTTCTAAAACGCCTCCATTTACAATAGAAGACAAAACAGACGGCGGAGACGATCTGAGAATGAAATACCGCTACTTAGATTTGCGTAGAAATCCGGTTCGCGAAAACATGATTTTAAGATCTAAAGTAGCTATAGAAACTCGTAAGTACTTAGCCGATTTAGATTTCATAGAAGTTGAAACCCCCGTTTTAATTAAATCTACACCCGAAGGAGCCAGGGATTTTGTAGTTCCAAGTAGAATGAACGAAGGACAATTTTACGCTCTTCCGCAGTCTCCGCAAACCTTTAAGCAACTCTTAATGGTGTCGGGTTTCGATAAATATTTTCAAATTGTAAAATGTTTTCGCGATGAAGACTTAAGAGCTGACAGACAGCCAGAGTTTACCCAAATAGACTGCGAAATGTCTTTTGTGGAGCAAGAAGACATCCTGAACACTTTCGAAAATTTAACCCGTCATTTACTAAAGAAAGTGATTAACGTAGACTTGAAAGATTTTCCTAGAATGACTTTCGATGAGGCGATGAGAGATTACGGAAACGATAAGCCAGACATTCGTTTCGACATGAAGTTAAAGGATTTAAATGCCGTTTCTCAAAACAAAGGATTTAAAGTATTTGATGATGCTGAGTTGGTTTTGGCTATTAATGCCAAAGGTTGCAGTGGCTATACACGTAAACAAATAGATAAATTAACCGATTGGGTAAAGCGACCTCAAATTGGAGCCAAGGGTTTAATCTACGTAAAATGCAATGAAGACGGATCTTACAAATCCTCTGTAGATAAGTTTTTTAATCAAGAAGATTTAGCCCAGTGGGCAAAAGTAACGGATGCAAAAGCTGGAGACTTAATCTTAGTTTTAAGTGGCGACACCAATGCGGTGCGTAAACAAATGAGTGAATTACGTTTAGAAATGGGAGCTCAATTAGGCTTTAGAGACCCAAAAGTATTTGCGCCTCTTTGGGTTATCGACTTTCCCCTATTAGAATGGGATGAGGAAACAGCTCGTTACCATGCAATGCACCATCCGTTTACATCTCCAAAACCAGAAGATTTAAACAAATTAGACACTGCACCAGGCGAGGTAAAAGCCAATGCCTACGATATGGTATTAAATGGATCTGAAATTGGTGGAGGATCCATCCGTATTCACGACAGAGACTTACAACAACTAATGTTTAAACACCTTGGCTTTACGAACGAAGAGGCGCAAGAACAATTTGGATTTTTAATGAATGCCTTCGAATATGGAGCTCCGCCTCACGGTGGACTCGCTTTTGGCCTAGACAGACTTTGCGCTATTATGGGTGGAGCTGAATCTATTAGAGACTTTATTGCTTTCCCTAAAAACAACTCTGGTAGAGACGTAATGATTGATGCGCCATCGAAAATTGATGAGCTACAGCTCAAGGAGTTGAGTTTGAAGTTGAGGAGTTAGAAATAAAAAACTTCTAAAAAAATACACAATGAAAAGGTGTTTCTTAACTATATTTTTTACTCTTAGTTTCTCCGTATTTGCTCAAGTAGAAATGCGCTATGCAAAAAGCAGCGATAAAAACCCTCAGTGGATACAATTAATGTATGGTCAAACTAAAGACGCTGGCTTAATTTCGGAGGCCTATGAGGCTTATTACAAAACACACCCTTTTGTAAAAAACAAACACACACAATATTATAAAAGATGGCAAAGAAGCCTGAGTAGATCTAAGGCTAAACCAACACAAAAATACATAGATGCCTCAACTTCAAAAACTAAAGCTGCGGCATGGATCCCAAGAGGCCCTTTCGATTTCGACATCGATGCAGCCAGCAGATCCTACGCGCCTGGAGCTGCACATATTTACTGTGTTGAGCAAGCGCTCTCCAATACAGATGTAATTTATGCAGGAACGGCAACAGCTGGGTTTTGGCGTTCTAACGATAAGGGCGAGAATTGGTATTGCCTTTCTAAATCGCTTCCTGTTAGCTCTGTTTATGCAGTAGAGATTGAACCAACTAATGAAAATATTGTATACTTCTCTGGAGGTGGAACACTTTACAAATCTACCAATGGAGGCACGAGCCATACAGATATTGGTGCAGGAGCTTTTAATGCCGAAATAAGCATTAAAGAAATCATGATTCACAATGGCAAACTTTGGGTAGCCTCAAATCAAGGTCTTTATTCATCTACTAACAATGGTGCAACATTTACCCAAGAACAAACAGGAACCTGGTTGGAAATGGAAGTGCATCCTAACAACAGCCAAGTAATTTATGCTGTAAAACAAAACGATTCCTCAACCTCCTTTTACAAATCTACCAACAACGGATCTACTTTTACGCAATACGCTAACGGTTGGCCAAACCCAGCAGCTGGAGACGAGCAAAAACGAACTGAAATTGCCGTAAGCCCAGCGGCCCCAAATAAAATTGTGGCCCTGGCTACCGGAAAAGCCAATGGTGGTTCTGGTTTGTATGGCGTATATATAAGTGAAGATCAGGGCCTAAACTGGGAATTTAAATGCTGTGGCGATCAGCCCGTGGGTATTGCTGCTACCAACAATATTAATATGATGGGTTGGAGTGACGCTGGTACAGACGATGGAGGTCAATATTACTACGACTTAGCCTTGGCTGTAAACCCTTTAGACGCAAACATTATTCATGTAGCCGGTGTACAACACTGGATTTCTACCGATGGAGGAGACAACTTTACTTGTCCGGCGAAATGGTCGCATCCCGATAAAGACGAGTACATACACGCCGACATTCACGATATGCGGTATTTTGGCAACGAC
>CAWVTK010000071.1:0-9639 GCA_963933205.1 uncultured Flavobacteriales bacterium | reverse complement strand
CAAATTGTTAGGCTGGTAGATTTAACTGGTAGAATTTTAGAAAGCAAACTTGTTCGAAACAATACACCAGTAAACTGGGACTTGACTAAATACCAAGCAGGATTCTATTTATTTCAAATTAGCTCTGATAAAGGAGTCAAAACCCAATCATTTGTAAAGAATTAGTTGTTAAACCTAGAGTTTTCAATAAACGGAAAGCATCTTACTTTTTACAATAGCTATGTACAAAATTGTCGTAAAATTGCCTCAATTAATAGTAGCATACATTTTATTAAGCGCCTATTTTTACTAAAAAAATTATGAGCGAACTAGGATTAAAAATTAAAAAACTACGAAATCTAAAAGGATGGACTCAGGAAAAACTTGCCGAGGTTTCTAAGCTAAATTTAAGAACCATCCAAAGAATAGAGAACAATAAAACAGTATCTAGAAGTTATTCGCTTACTGCTGTTTGCGACTCTTTAGAGGTAAACATGCAAGATCTAATAGATTCCTGTAAACAAAAGAATAAATCTTATTTGGTTAATTTTCATCTTTGTGTTTTGTTTTTTTTACTCTTTCCTTTTGGAAACATTGGTATACCTTATGTATTGTGGCTCAGTAAAAAGGATTCAATAGAAAGCTTAGACGAAATGGGTAAAAACCTATTGAATTTTCAAATCCTATGGACATGCATAACCTACCTGGCTATAGCTGCAAGTATTATACTTAAATTATATGAAAATAAGTATTCTGCTGCTCTACTTTATTTTGTAATTTTTATGTTTACGCTAAACATAGTAGTCCCTCTTTTATTTTCATATAAATTAAAACGAGGAAATGGAAAACACCTTTACCCCATCATCTTTAAAATTATAAAGTAAAATTAGGGTGTAAAAAATACATTTACATACATAGGATAAAAATATACATCTCTAAATGTAGACTACAATACTTGTAAATTTGAGGTCTATTAAGTTATTTAAGGGCTAATTATTGAATCATAACTTAAATTAGAATTGATTTATTAAAAATAAATACATCTAATTAAGGGATAAAAAAAAAGAGAGTTACTTAAAAAATTATGTATTTTAGATTTTTGATTTTCATCAAGAATTAACAACAAAAAACTACAAAGACTGTATTATGGGCAAAGGACAAGATTCTAAGAAAAGTGTAAAAAAAGAGGCTGCATTAACGCCTAAAGAGAAAAAAGCAGCAAAGAGATTAAAAAAAGATAAATAGCATCAATTAAAGTAAATAGGCGAAACATTTTATTAGGGTTTCTATATGAAAGAAATACAAGAAGCACTCAGCTTTGTTACTACATTTCGTTTTAACAAACCCGAAATTGGGATTGTGCTTGGAACTGGATTGGGAGGCTTATTAAAACAGTGCAAAATCACCTGCAGCATACCATACCACGACATACCTCATTTCCCAATATCTACTGTAGAAACGCATACAGGCAACTTGATTTTTGGAGAAATAGCAGGTAAATCTGTTGTTATTATGCAAGGCAGATTTCATTATTACGAAGGGTACAATGCAAAACAAATTACATTTCCTATTCGAGTATTGAAAGAGTTAGGTATTTCAAATCTATTATTATCAAACGCATCTGGTGCGCTCAATTCTACTTACAAAAAAGGCGAACTTGTTATTTTAGAGGACCACATAAATCTCTTGTTTGAAAATCCACTTAGAGGCAAAAACATCGATGCGCATGGGCCTCGTTTTACAGACATGTCTCAACCTTACAATAATAACTTACAAAAACTTTTATGGGAATGTTCAAAAGACATTGCCTGTAAATTTCATTCAGGAGTGTATGCCGCTTGGCAGGGTCCATCTTTGGAGACGAGAGCAGAATATAGAATGCTAAAAATACTAGGTGCAGATTTAGTAGGAATGTCTACAGTACCTGAAGTGATCGTTGCCAACCATATGTCTTTGCCTTGCGCA
The DNA here is from genome assembly GCA_963933205.1 of uncultured Flavobacteriales bacterium. Classification (GTDB taxonomy): domain Bacteria; phylum Bacteroidota; class Bacteroidia; order Flavobacteriales; family UBA7430; genus UBA6772. The sequence goes on along the minus strand of CAWVTK010000071.1, from coordinate 7,695 downwards.
GTTGTTTCTGTATTAACAGACGAATGCAATCCAGACCAACTAAAGCCAGTGTCTATAGAGGAGATAATTGAAACTGCTGAAAAAGCGGAGCCTCATTTGACCTCCCTATTTACAAAAGTAATAGAACGATTATAAGCTGGTTAAAAATGCCATCGTATCCACACGATCTGCGTAGTCGTTTAAACTGGGGCTTTGAGAAGTTCCAAATTTAAACGAATTTGGTATAGATGTATTCGATACAATACACTGTATCTGATCTTCTTTCTCCTTTAACGATAATTTTAATTCGTCGAGATTGTCGTAAAATTCGTAATGCAGCATCGATATTGGAGAGGCCAACAATTCATCTTCACGAATTAGAAGAAAACCATTTTCCAACATCTTATTACCTCCCATTAAAAACAGTGCTCTGTAATAATCTACATTATTAGCGTACTTTTTATTGTTTACAATGTCTTTAAACTCGAATAAAGATTCGAAAAGTAAATCGAATTTGTAATTTCTAGGAACATATACTTTGGAGATATTTCTACAGCCTAAACCAAAATATGAAAAAATATCATCCCCTAAAGCAGCTAAGTCATCTGTAGTTTCGTGGCCGTCTAATACGCCAATAGAATTTCTATTTTTTCTTATAATGTGTGGGTATTTACCAAAGTAATGCTCAAAATATCGTGCAGAATTATTTGATCCAGTTGCAATAATTGCATCAAAGTTTAAAAATCTATTGTCTGTAAATTCAATTCTATCTGAAAAGTCTTTGTCTAAAAATTGAAGCATTTTAACCAGTAAGGGAAGTAATATCTTGTCATCAGAAGACAATTTAATCAAGGCGTTATTGCCTGACACGAGTACACATACAAAATCGTGAAACCCAACTAAAGGAATATTCCCCGCCATAATAAGCCCTACCTTTTTAGGTGCTTTAACATCGGGATACTTAGCTGCCCAACTGCTTAACAAATCTTTAGTTAGCCATTTAGACAGACTATACAATGAGCGTCTAACCTGCGTTTCTTCAAACCAACCATTGTGTATTTTAGCGGTGTAAATAGCTGACGAAAAAGACGCGTAAAAGGGATCGTTTAAAAGGCTGGAATTTTTTTGGCTGCTTGGAGTTTCAAACTGACTCAAAAAGATGCCTAGTAAACTAAATGCTTCAATAGTATTTTCTCGTTTCATCTACAATGTTTTTCTATATTTGTGGAGCAAAAATACAAATCTTTAAAGCATAGAAAAGAGTATGGCGATTAAGATAACCGATGAATGTATAAATTGTGGAGCATGTGAGGCTGAATGCCCCAATACAGCAATTTATGAAGGAGGATTGGAATGGTCTTTTGCAGAAGGCACAGAACTAAGCGGTAAGGTACATGCTAAAAGTGGCCTTTCTGCCAACGCAGAAGAAGAGTTAGAACCTGTTTCTTACGATTTTTACTACATTGCTACAGACAAGTGTACCGAATGTAAAGGATTCCATGAAGAGCCTCAATGTGCGGCAGTTTGCCCTGTAGATTGCTGTGTTCCAGATGAAGATAATGTTGAAACAGAAGAACAACTGTTGTCTAAAAAGGCTTTTCTTCACAGTGAAAATTAATTTTTATAAAATAGCGGTACTTCTTTCTGTTTTGTCTAGCTCGTTAGTGGCTCAAAACAGCAGCGACTTTTTATTTTTCGAATCTCGTTTGCAAACACTTGCAGGTAAAATATTATCTGCAAAATCAGATTCTTTAAAAGATGAAGCAAATAAATTACTAATTGAAGATATTGAAGAAGTACTTTTAATGAAAGGCAGTTTTAAATATACTTTTGAAGATGTAGACATACTAAGTATACTTATGGCTCCAAACAAAAAGTTTAAGCTCTTTAATTGGGTAGTGCCAAAATCCAACAATGAATTTGAGTATTACGCTTACCTTCAGTTTTATACAAAGAAAAAACAAGAACCATTGTTCTACAAGCTTAACGATGTGTCATCGATGGTAGAAAATGAACAATACCTTACATTTACGGATGGAGATTGGTTTGGAGCTTTATACACAGACATTGTCCATACAAAATTTGACAAAAAAGACATTTATACCCTTGTAGGATGGGATGGTAACAACGGGACAACAACAAAACGAATAGTGGATGTTTTGTATTTTGACGAAAATGATGAACCAATTTTTGGAGCCCCAATTATTAAAATGAATGATGGTACGCGCAATAGAATGGTTTTAGAATATTCTAAAAAGGTAAGTACCAACATGACGTACAATTCGGAAAAGGAATTCATTGTATTCGATCATTTAGAACCTTTAGAAGGCGGCGAAACGGGCATGTTTGAATTTTATGTACCCAGTTTAAGCTACGATGGTTTAACCTTTAAAAATGGAAAATGGCGTCTTGTGGAAGATGTACAAATATTCAACTCAAAAGACCAAGATGTTCGTCAAGACAAAAATGTTGAGCAGGGTTTACAAAAAAACCGATAGTGTTATAGGAAATTTAACTTTCCAATTTCCCAGCAATATAACCTGTTGTCCAGGCAGACTGAAAATTAAACCCACCCGTAATTCCATCAATATTTAATACTTCGCCAGCAAAATACAAGTTTTCAAGTATTTTACTTTGCATCGTTTTGTTATCAATATTCTGTAGTTCTACCCCACCGCTTGTTACAAATTCTTCCTTAAACGTAGTTTTACCCGATACGGCATACACATCATTTAAAAGGATGTTTACCAATTTATTCTTCTTCTTTTTTGAGAGCTCAAACCAAGGTAAATCTGCATTAATTTGAACTTTTTCTAATAAATACATCCACATTCTATTGGGCAATGCAAAAGGATTGGCATTGGCAATTTTCTTCTTTCTTATGCTGTCTGATTTTTGCTCAAGAAACAAGTTTACTTCTTCTTCATTTTTAATAGACAACCAATTAATTTGAATATTGAATTGATACTCTTTCTCAAATAAATAGCGTGCACCCCAAGCGGATAACTTTAAAATAGCAGGCCCGCTCATACCCCAATGCGTTATTAAAACTGGGCCAGAATAGGCTAATTTACTTGCTTGAATACGCACCGTTGCATTAGCTACAACTAAACCCATTAGGGATGTAATGGGTTCCTTAGGCATATTAAAGGTAAATAAGGACGGTAAGGGTTTTACTATAGAATGTCCCAGTTTTTGCAACCAATCAAAGCCACGTAATTTTGGGCTACCACCCGTTGCAATAATTACTTTGTCGAAATGCTGAACACCTGATTTAAAGGTTAATTGAATTCCCTGTTCCATTTTAAGAAGAGAAACTACAGGGCTGTTTTTTACAATAGAAATTCTTCCAAGCTGCGCCTCCCGCATAAAACAATCTATTATAGTTTGAGAGTCGTTGCTCTCTGGGAACATACGCTTGTCTGATTCTGCAACAAGAGTAATACCACGTTCCTCAAACCAATCGACTGTATCCTTTGCATCAAAAGTATTGAATGCCTTTTTAAGAAACTTTTCTCCTCTTGGGTAAAATTTTGACAATTGAGTTGCTTGAAAACAAGCGTGTGTTACATTACAACGACCTCCGCCCGAAATCTTTACTTTAGAAAGCAGTTTATCCGATTTTTCAAACAAGGTAACTTCAGCATTTGGATGATGTTTTTTAACAGAAAAAGAAGCGAAAAACCCAGCTGCTCCACCCCCAATAATTGCTACTTTCATATCGTTTCTTTTACTTTTAGTACGATGCCTTCAAATTTCTGTTACAAAAACACTTCTATTGCTTTATTGTAGGCAGATTCAAAAGCAAGAGCATTAAGACCAGAATTTTCTTTTTGTTCGTTAAAAAACGAAAGTAATTTTTCTGTAGGCATATTGCCAGTTAAGTCGTCTTTTGCCATTGGACAGCCTCCAAAACCTTGTATAGCAGTGTCAAAACGTGTACAACCCGATTGATAAGCAGCCAGTACTTTTTCTTTCCAATTTTGAGGGTTTGTATGTAAATGAGCACCAAAAGTAACTTCTTTAAACTCTGGAATAAGCTGAGAAAACAAAGGGGAAATAGTCTCTTTAGTAGAAACGCCAATGGTATCAGAAAGTGCTAGAGTTTTAATGCCCATATTAGCTAAAATCTCCGAATACTTAGCAACAATGTCTGGATGCCAAGCCTCTTCATAGGGATTACCAAAAGCCATAGACAAATAAACGAGTAATTCTTTGTTTTGCTTTACAGCCAAATTCTGCATTCTATCTACTAGAATTAAAGATTCATCGATGGATTTATTGGTATTGCGCTTTTGAAAAATTTCTGAAACAGAAAAGGGATAACCCAAGTACTGGATTTCGTTAAAAGATGCAGCTTGTTCTGCACCCCTAGCATTAGCTACTATGGCAAGAAGCTTTGATGAAGATGCATCTAAATTTAATTTTGTAAGAACCTCAGCTGTGTCTCGCATTTGAGGTATGGCTTTAGGAGATACAAATGAGCCAAAATCAATGGTATGAAAACCAACTTTTAAGAGCATGTTTATGTACTCAGCTTTAAGCTTTGTGGGTATAAATTTGTCTCTACCCTGCATTGCATCTCTTGGGCACTCTACAACTTGTATCATTCTACAGAAATAATTTTTAACTCCGTTCTTCTATTGAGCGCTCGTTCTTTTTCGGAGCTGTTTTTGTTTAAGGCTTTAGTGATGCCATACCCCTTAGTAAGAATGCGCGCTTCTTTTAAACCTCTAAAAACTAAAGCTTTTTTTACCGATAGGGCTCTTTGTTCGGATAATTCTAAATTGTACTGTGTTGTACCCGAGTTGTCTGTATGTCCGCCTATTTCCACAATCATAAAAGGATTTGATTCCATAAACTGTAGGATTTGGTTTAATTCGGTTTTAGACTCATCTTTAAGATTAAAGGCATCTAATTGGAAAAATATGTTGTCCAATCGAATTTGCTCTCCAACTGCAAGTGGCTGTAATTTAAAGTTTTTGATTAAAATACTTCCTTCCTTTTTTAAGTAGATGTTTTCTGAATAAAAAAGATAGTTTTGCTTTGTTACTGTAAGTGCATATTCTGCAGAAGATGGAAGACATAACATGTAATTGCCATCTTCATCTGTTTGAGCACTTTTATAAGCTCGTCCAGATTTTAGATCTACAAGTTCTATAACAGCTTTTATTGGTTTATTAGACTTTGCATCGGTAATCATTCCCTGTACATAGGCTACTTCAGTAGCTCTACTTTCTTGAGGTAAATCGAAGGTATACAAATCTAAGTCGCTGCGATTTTCATTAAAATAGGCAGATGCAAAATAAGCTGTTCTTCCATCCTTAGCAACTATAAGAGAATTTTCGTCGGCAGGAGAATTTATAGGATAACCAATATTCTTAACAGCAGACCAATTTCCTAAGGCATCTAAACGAGAAAGAAATATATCGAAGCCTCCCATGCCAACATAACCTTTAGATGCAAAATATAAGGTTTGATTGTCCCAGTGTAAAAAAGGTGAAATATCGTCTTTTGAGGTATTTATTTCTTTGCCCAAGTTTTTAGCTTTGGTCCAATTTCCATCTTTGTTTTTGTAAGAAACCCAAATATCTTTTCCTCCTTGGCCACCAGGTCTATTGGATACGAAGAAAAGTTGTCGTCCATCGGAAGAAATAGCTGGTTGAGATTCCCAGTATTCCGTATTTACATTTTGGCCTAAATTAATAGGATCTGTCCAATTATTATTACTAAAGCTAGAGGTATAAATATCGCATCTACCATAGGAATCTGTTCGAGAACAGGCGGTAAAATAGAGCGTTTTACCATCGGCTGTGATGCATTGGGCGCCTTCATTTTGAGCCGTATTTATAGGCTTACCCAAATTTTTTGCAATTTCCCACTGATCTGTATTGTGGTACGATAAATAGAAATCCTCGTTTCGAGAGCCCTTTATGTTTTTGCTTCGCGTAAAAATTAGGGTACTGCCATCTGCGGACAATGCTGGGAGGTACTCATCGGCATCTGTATTTATAGTTGGGCCTAAGTTTTCTGGATCAAAACTAACCGGATTGTTTTTGGAGTTGATAGAAAATTCGCATGATTTTTTTATAGCGTTGGCCCGTTTACGGTATTTCTCTGAAATACTTTTGAACCTCATGTATTTACGAATATGTTGTAATGCATCCGAGTATTCACCTAATGAATGTTCTGCCAAAGCAAGTCTATAATACATAGGAAAAGAAAAACGCGGAGCCAATGGTATGGATTTTTTATAGGCTTCAATTCCTTTAAGTTTATCTCCCAAACCAATATTAACATCGCCTAATAAAATCCAGGCTTCAACAAAATGATCGTCAATAAGTAAAGCCTCATTTAAATGTGTTTTAGCAGCCGAGTAATCTTGAACAGCAACAGAAGATTTAGCTTTTCGAAAAGCTTTAGCTGCTCTACGAGAATTGGTTGTTTCCTGAGCTAATAATGGAAAGCTTAACAGAATAGCAAAAATTACTATTGAATATCGCATACTAAGGTATGTCCATGTATTTGTGCGTTTGTAAAGAGATGTTCCAACTTGGATTGTCTTTTACGTATGCAATAATCTCTTGAAGAATAGTTTGCTCCTTGGACCATTCGGGTTGTAAGTATAATTTGCAATTTGAATTAACTTTTTCTGCTTGTTCTTCTGCAAATCGAAAATCATTACTACGTGCAATTACCACTTTTAACTCGTCTGCCTTGGCAAAATTTTCAGATTTAGGTAATTTTCTCTTTTTGGGCGAAAGTGTAAACCAATCCCAATTACCGCTAAAAGGATGTGCTCCTGAGGTTTCAATATGACAATTTATTCCTTTGGTTTGAAAGAGTTCACAAATAAGATTAAGCTTGTGCATTAAAGGTTCTCCACCAGTAATCACCACTCTTGGGGCTTTGGTTTCGCCTACCCAACTCACAATTTCTTCTACTGTATGTATAGGGTGTATTTCTTGTTCCCAACTTTCCTTTACGTCGCACCAAGGGCAACCAACGTCGCAACCACCAAGGCGAACAAAGTAACAAGGAACACCAGAATGTACTCCCTCTCCTTGAATGGTGTAAAAATGCTCCATTACAGGCAATGCCTTACCCGCGTTAACTAGGTCGCGTTTTTCTTTTGTATAAAGCGTGTTTTTACTCATCTGGCAAAGGTATTCAAAAAAAGGAAAAAGGGATGCTAAGGACTCACTACAAATCGCATTACTTTAAGATTTGTTTCAGATTGAACTCTAAAAAAGTAAACACCTTGTGTAAAGTTTTCAATATTAAATTGAAGGGAACTGTTTTTTACTTGATTCCACTTTCTAGCATCCAAAAGCTGTCCTAATGTGTTGTACAACTCTATGGAACAATTTCGTGTAGCACCCTTGTCTACTTTAATAGTAACAAAATTACTAGATGGGTTAGGATATAAAGTCATTTCGGTATCTGCTACTAATTCAATGTTTCCTATGGTGGAATTTTGAACGAGTTCAATTTTATAATCGTCAATAAAGTAATGCGTTTGTTGGAGTAAGTCTACCGAATCGTTAAATACAATTTTGTGAAGTTTGTTGGAACCTGATTCAGCATAAATGGTTTCACTAAACTTCCAATCGTGAAGTAGTACATCATTTATACGAAATTCAATAATATCTCTATCTAAATCTATTAAATGACTTATTTGTATCCATTGATCTTGTGAAAAATCAAAATAACTTG
>CAWVTK010000070.1:0-9687 GCA_963933205.1 uncultured Flavobacteriales bacterium | reverse complement strand
TCTACCATTATAAATGTATGAAACACCTGCTGCCTCCCACTCAGCAATATCTTTTGGAAAACGTGTTTCGTAATCGCTAACAGATGCCCAGGTAATGAGCTTATGAATTCGAGTATCTTGAGCGGTTCTTAACAAAGCTATGCCTCCTCCTCTACTGTGGCCAATAAGAGCTAATTTTTCTAGGTTTATATTTAAATCACAACTGTAAAGCCAATCTATAACCAAACCTAATTCTAAAAACTCTAAATAATAATTATTATCTCCAAACGCATCAAGGTCAACAAAATCTACAGGATTATCTTTAAGAACTCCATTATGAGAGAAATTAAACTTGAGATATAGAAAGCCATTATCAGCAAATTCTTGAGCAACAATGTTTGAGGAACCCCAATCTTTAAACGCCTTAAAACCGTGCACAAAAACTAGTGGAATTAAAGGCTTATCTGTTAAAGTATACCGCAAGTCTATACCAATAGATTTACCCTTACAACCTTCTATTTGAAAATGTTTTTCAATCATATATTTATTTCATCTACAAGTCTAGATAATTTATAATCTAGGTCGGTAACAATATTACCTGCATCATGGCTGCAAAATGAAACAGTAACTTTAGAATACAGGTTAACAATTTCAGGATGATGGTTCTCTTTAGCACAAATACCTGCTAAAGCAGAAATAAATTTAATGGCTTCTTCAAAAGAGTTAAAATTAAATTCTTTTGACAATTGATTGTCCTTAAGGTTCCACATATCAATAATTTAGAGCTTCTTTGTAGGCCGCTTCGTACAGCGGGAGTACGTTGTTAATGTCAAATTTTTTGGAAACTTCAAAAGCCTTATCCGAGAACTTTTTATATTTAGTAGCATCCGAGAGTAAAGAAATAGCATCCTTAGACATTTTATCAATAGCTGCTACATCAGAAGTATAGCCGGTTTTTCCATCGAGATTAACCTCGCTAAGGCCTCCGACGTTGGTAGAAATTACGGGGACTTTAGCAGCCATTGCTTCTAGTGCTACTAAACCAAAGCTTTCCTTTTCTGAAGGGAGAATAAACAAATCTGATACGGCAAGAATTGGAGCTATGTCGTTGGATTTACCTAAAAACTTTACATCGGAACAAAAGTCAAATTCTCTGCAAAGATATTCTGCAGACTCTCGATCTGGACCATCTCCAACCATCAATAGTTTTACGGGAAATTTCGCTCTAATTTTAGCAAATATCTTTATCACATCTCTTACCCTTTTAACCGGTCTAAAATTAGATACATGTACTAGGATTTTTTCACCATTTGGCGCAAAATGCTTCTGTAAATCTGCATTAAAAATTGCCTGATGAATATTAAAGTCTATAAAATTTGGAATAACTTTCACTTCTTTACGAATGGAAAAAGAGGCGAGTGTTTCTTTTTTTAAATCTTCAGAAACGGCCGTTACAACATCGGAGTGATTGATTGAGAAACTTACTGCTGGCGCCAAACCAGGACTTTTACCAACCAAAGTTATGTCGGTACCATGAAGCGTGGTTACCACAGGTATTTTAATACCCTCTTCCGCTAACATTTGCTTTGCTAAATAAGCTACGTATGCATGTGGTATAGCGTAATGTACATGTAGTAAATCTAATTTTTCAAATTTCACAACATCTAACAACTTACAGGCCAAACCTAATTCATAAGGCGGGTATTCAAATAAAGGATACTCCGCTACTCTAACCTCATGAAAGTACACGTTGTTTAAGCTGTTATTAAGTCTAACAGGTTGTCTGTAGGCAATAAAATGAACCTCATGACCTTTATCTGCTAAGGCTTTACCTAACTCTGTAGCAACAATACCACTACCACCAAATGTTGGATAACAAACAATGCCTATTTTCATATTATTCGAGCGCTTTATAAATTACTTCTTGTATACGGGTTCGTATATTTTCTTGGACTAAAAGCAAATTATCTGCCTTTGGATGAATGCGGTTAGATAAAAATACATACACTAAATCGTGAGCTGGGTCTGCCCACACTATGGTTCCAGTAAAACCTGTATGACCAAAACTGTGCGCACTAGCCTGTTTACAACTAGGCCCATCTGTACCGTCTAAAACCGGTTTGTCAAATCCAATTCCTCTCCTATTATCATTATCAGAAGAACAATATTGGCAAGACGTGAATTCCTTTAAGGTTTCTTTTTCGATAAATTGTGTTCCACCGTAGCTCCCTCCATTTAAATACATTTGCATTAATTTTGCTAAATCATTCGCATTAGAAAATAAACCTGCATGACCACCAACACCGTTTTGCATCGCTGCTCCAGGATCGTGAACATAGCCTTGAAGTAGTTGATTTCTAAAGTAATCATCATTTTCTGTAGGAACTATAGAACCATTACTAAATTTCTCTAGCGGATGATAGGTAGTAAAATTGGCGCCCATCTTCTTGTAAATTCGCTCTTGCACCAAATCTTTTAAGGAACTACTTTCCTGATCTTCAATAATATCTTTAAGAATATAATAGCCTAAATCGCTGTATTTATACCCTTTATCCTTTCGCATTTGAGAGTGTATAACAGCGTACTCAAGTGTGTCCAAATACTGGTTATTCATATAAAACTCATCGGCTACTTCTATTTGAAACGAATCTTGAAGTGAGTTGGCGTAGATGGATGGGTTTGGGCTTCCATCTTTCCTTAGCGTTTCCTTGTAAAATGGAATCCATGGCCAAAGTTGTGCCTGATGTGTTAATAATTCGCGACTGGTTAAATTTGCTTTCGAACAAGTATCATCTAATGCTAAATATTGATTCAATGGAGCATCAATATTATAGGTATTTGCATCTACTTTTTGCATTAATATTGGTAATGTAGCTGCAATTTTTGTAATCGAAGCAATGTCGTAAACGTCAAATTCGGTTACAGGAACTAAACGATCGTATGTATGGTATCCAAAACATTTATTGTACACAACTTTAGCACCCTTTGCAATAAGAATTTGACATCCCGGAGTTGCTTTAATATCAATCGCATAATTAGCAATAGAATCGATTAATGCCAAGGTGTCTCTGTTTAGACTAACTGCTTCTATTTGTGTGTATTTTAATCGGTTTAACGTACTGGTTTCGATACCAAAACCAGCTTTAAATTGCGCGCCTATACTTACAGGTAATTTACCGTTTAGAGCAATAGCACCAAAAATACTTTGCGCAGCCAAAGATTGCATCGAATGGGTATTTTGATAAGCTATTAGCAAAGATTTAACTCGACTTAAACTAGGGGAATTGAGCAAACTATAAGGGTTAGCAAAAACTACTAACGAAACGTTTGTTTGAGATGAATAGTCCTTAATTAGAGCATTTTCTTGGTCTGTTATTTTATACGATTTCCAAGGTGATTGGGTAGATTTATGTACCGAAATAATTAGCTGATCAAAATCTGAAGCCTTGTGTAACTTGGGATCGAATACAGTAATGTCTGTGTATCTTTTTAATTGATTCACAAAAGAATCTGAGTCGGATTCGCCTAAAGGAAGTACGGCCATACTGTGCTGGTAAAGCTGCTGAATTGGCAGGATGTTTCCTTCGTTTTTTACCAGTGTTAATGCTGCCTCTTCCAATCTATTTATTAAGAATTTGCTTTGCATATTTTGTGCATTATCCAAAACATGTAGGGTATCTAAGGGCGAAAATGAATTTAGATTCAGCCACTCCTTTGCTTTTAAAATTTTTAGGCAGGATTCATCTATTCTAGACTGCAAAAGCAAACTGTCTTTAAGGGCCCTTACTATTGCTTCAAAAGCTCCTGGAATATCCTCTGGAAAAAGCAATACATCGTTTCCTGCTAATAGGGCTTCAACTTCCAATTTACCGCTTTCATAATAGGAACTTACTCCTTTCATGTTTAAAGCATCCGTAAAAGTAAGCCCTTTAAAATGCAATTGTTGACGAAGCATAGTGTCCACAATATAAGGAGATAAAGTACTGGCTCTGTGAATATTCGAGTCTAAAGAAGGGATGTTTAAATGAGCGACCATAACCGAAGCGATTCCTGCATCAATTAACTGTTTAAAAGGAAGAACATCCACAGAATCAATTCGTTCTTTGGAGTGCATAATTACAGGCAAAGTTTTATGAGAATCTGTTTCTGTATCGCCATGCCCAGGAAAGTGTTTGGCACAAGCCAAAACGCCCTCATCTTGCATTCCTTGCATGAGTGCTAATCCTTTATCGGCAACATTTTGAGGTATTTCTCCATAAGACCGTGCATTTATTATAGGGTTTAATGGATTAGAATTTACATCTACTACAGGTGCGAAATTAAAGTGAATGCCTAAAGATTTACATTCTTGTGCCATGGCAGCTCCCATTTCATAGAGTAAACTGTTGTCTTGAATTGCCCCTAAAGTCATGTTCCAAGGATAGGGTTTTAAACTATCAATACGCATTGCTAAACCCCATTCTCCATCAATTCCATTCATCATTGGAATTCGAGATTTAGATTGAAAACGATTTACTAATTTAGTGTGTTGTGTAGGTTCGGCTTGAAAATAAATTAAACCACCCAAACCGTAGCTTTCGATTAAAGTATCGATGCTTAAATAATACTCCTCATCGGTAGTTCTTCCATTGGCAGCAACCATAAATAGCTGCCCAATTTTTTGTTCTATACTGAGTGTTTTAATTAGAGAGTCTGCCCAGGGAGAATCGGCAAGCATATAGGCCGGAACAATAGGCGGTTCTGGAATTGGAGAAACCGTTTTACTCCAAAAACTAAAAATACCTAAACTTATAATGAGAATACTAGAAACCCTTAAAAACATGAAATCTTCCCTATTAAAAATTAAATCTGATGTGTAAATTTGATAAAAATAAAGAAATTTCACCCTTTATTATAGTCACTAAAAATACATAGTTTTAAACAAATATCTGAAAACTCAATTTGTTTTACCTAAAATGTTATTAACAAGAAATTAGTTAAAGTTAAGACGGTATTGATGCTCTTTGATTTAATCTATTTTGAACGTTCTCGTATGAGTAGCATACCTAAGAAACTAAGAATACCGTTTACGATGAGTAATTCAAACCCAAAACTAAAGCCCCAATACAAAGGCGCAATGTACTGCAAAACATAGGTTAAAATTGGAGCCATAATAACAACAGGCACAATAAGCGGGTCTTTAATTTTGTACGAGGTAAATAAACCAAAAGCATACATTCCAAGCAAAGGACCGTAGGTATAGCCCGCTACTTTAAACAGAGCAGAAACAACACTTTGGTCGTTAATTAGCTTAAAAACAAGAATGACTAAAAATAAAAGTATTGAAAATAAAATATGCGTTCGTTTGCGAACTCTAATTTGCTGCGCCTCTTCCTTTTTATCAATCGATAAAAAATCTACACAAAAAGAAGTGGTTAATGCCGTTAAAGCAGAGTCTGCACTAGAGTAAGCTGCAGCTACTAAACCCAATATAAAAAACAAACCTACTGCTACGGGCATGCTTTGATGCATAGCAACAGTAGCAAACAAATCATCTCCAGAAGCTGAAATTCCAACTGAGCTGGCAAACAGATACAGTAAGGCACCTAAAGCCAAGAAAAGTAAATTTACAAAGACCAGTACTATACTAAACCAAAACATGTTTTTTTGTGCATCTTTTATAGTTGCACAGGATAAATTTTTCTGCATCATGTCTTGATCTAAACCCGTCATTACAATAGCCAAAAAAGCACCTGCAAAAAATTTCTTAGGAAAAAAGGATGGAGAACTGAGGTCATCAAAAAAGAAGATTTTCGAATAATCGGACAAAGCTATTTTCTCTACAGCGAGGCTTAAACTAAAATTCATAGCATCTGCTACATAATAAAAGCACAAAACAACAGCCACAAGCATAAAAAGAGTTTGGAGCGTATCTGTCCATATAATAGTTCGAATACCGGCTTTGTGGGTATAGAGCCAAATTAAAGCAATGGTTAAAGCAACCGTTACAGCAAAAGGAATATTCCATGCGTCGAAAACAAGTATTTGTAATACATTGGCCACTAAAAACAAACGGAAAGCGGCTCCTATCGTTCTGGAAAGAATAAAATAAAAAGCGCCCGATTTATAAGACCAAAAACCAAATCGATCTTCTAAATAGGTGTAAATTGATGTTAAATTTAACTTATAATACAAGGGCATTAAAACCGTAGCAATTACGGCATAACCAACTAAGTAACCCAAAACCATTTGGAAGTAAGAAAACTGACTGCTAGCAACCCAGCCGGGTACCGAAATAAAAGTAACTCCAGAAAGACTAGCGCCAATCATTCCAAAGGCCACAATATACCATGGAGATTGTCTTTTCCCAACAAAAAAACTTTCATTGCCTTGGTCTTTTGACGTCAGTTTTGATATGAAAATCAAAAAACCAAAATAGGCAACTAATACGGTAATTATAAGAGTGGGTGTCATAGCTTTATTTATAAAAAATCTAATATATAATTTCCTATTGATACTTTAAGGTAAAAAGCTATTTTTGGGCTATGAATTTCTCATCAAAACTATTAGAACAAGCCGTAGAAGAGTTTTCAAAACTCCCTGGTATTGGAAAAAAAACAGCTTTACGTTTGGTTTTAAATCTGTTAAAGCGCGAAAAAGACGAGGTCAATCGTTTTGCTTTAGCAGTAAGAGACCTAAGAGAAGGAATTAGGTATTGTAAAAAATGCCACAACATATCTGATGTTGAAATTTGCCAATTGTGCTCTAATCCAAATAGAGACGCCTCTACTTTATGTGTTGTAGAAGACATAAGAGATGTAATGGCAGTAGAAAATACGCAACAATTTAAAGGCATGTACCACGTTTTAGGTGGTGTAATTTCTCCGATGGATGGAATAGGACCTCAGCATTTATCTATAGAGAGCCTTATTAGCAAAGTAGCTAATGGAGAAGTAAAGGAAATAATTTTTGCTTTAAGTAGTACTATGGAAGGCGATACAACAAATTTCTACATCTTTAAAAAACTAAAAGAATACAGTCTTAAGGTTTCTACCATAGCAAGAGGTATTGCCTTTGGAGATGAGTTAGAATATGCAGACGAAATTACTTTAGGACGATCTATTGTAAATAGATTACCCTACGAAAACGCAATAAATAGCTAGCAAACATGAAGTTATCTATAATTATTGTAAACTACAATGTAAAGTACTTTTTAGAACAGTGCTTACAATCGGTGCAAAAAGCCACACTCAATATTGAGGCAGAAGTTTTTGTAGTGGATAATAATTCTGTAGATCGATCTGTAGAAATGGTTGCCGAAAAATTTCCATGGGTTAAACGAATAGCAAACAAAAACAATACAGGCTTTTCGGTAGCAAACAACCAAGCCATGCGCATTGCTAAAGGAGCTTATATTCTTCTTCTTAACCCAGATACAATTGTAGAAGAGGATACTTTTGAAAAGTGCCTCACTTTTATGGACAAAACTCCAAATGCTGGAGGTTTGGGAGTAAAAATGGTTGACGGTAAAGGAAAGTTTTTACCCGAATCTAAAAGAAGTTTACCCACGCCAGCCGTTGCGTTTTATAAAATATTTGGACTGTCTAAACTTTTCCCAAAATCCAAAAGATTTGGAGCTTACCACCTGGGTAATTTGCCAGAAAACAAAACAAATGAAGTCGATATTTTAGCCGGAGCATATATGCTAATGCGAAAAGAAGCTCTAGATAAAGTCGGTTTATTAGACGAAACTTTTTTTATGTACGGCGAAGACATTGATCTTTCGTATCGTCTTTTACTAGGTGGCTATAAAAATTACTATTTTCCAGAAACTAGAATTATTCATTACAAAGGAGAAAGCACTAAAAAAGGCAGCCTAAACTATGTTTTCATCTTTTACAAAGCGATGATTATATTTGCCAAAAAACACTTTTCTACTAAAAATGCATGGCTGTTTAGCCTTTTAATTAATACCGCCATTTACATAAGAGCAGCTGTTTCTATTATTTTTAGGTTTGCAAATGCAATAGCCCTACCACTATTTGATGCCGTTTTTATTTACTCGGGAATGCTGTACTTAAAAAATTATTGGGAAGCCAACCACAGGTATATAGAAGGTGGAGCTTATCCAGATATTTATTGGCAAGCAATTATTCCGAGTTACATTCTCTTTTGGCTTTGTATAGATAAGCTGAGTGGTGTTTACGATAAACCGTTTAAATTATCGAAATTATTTAGAGGTACGGTTTACGGATTAATATGCTTACTGGCTTTGTACAGCTTACTTCCGGAAGAAATTCGTTTCTCAAGAGCTTTAATATTATTAGGAAGCGTTTGGTCTGGAATTGCCTTAACCTTATCTCGAAGTATATTAAAATTGCTAAAAATAAAATCTTTTCAATGGGGCGAAATCTCGCAAAAAAGATTTTTAATTATTGGCTCTATAGAGGAGTGTAAACGAGTATTTAATTTGCTGAAACAAACAGAAATTAAAGCCGGTTTTATTGGCTTTATTCACGCCACAGAAACACAGATAAAACACGATTTGTACATTGGCCAAATGAATCTACTTGAAGAGGCTGTTGGAGTATACAAGATTGACGAACTTATATTTTGCTCGAAGGATATACCTGCACAAGAGATTATTTCGAGAATGTCTATTGTAGAAAAATACGATATAGACTTTAAAATTGCTCCAGAAGAAAGCATGTATGTTATTGGTAGTAACTCAATAAATACTCAAGGAGAACATTATGCTTTTGAAACAAACAGTATTAATAAACCAGAAAATATAAGAAGTAAACGTTTGTTTGACTTTACAAGCAGCTTATTGTTTTTACTCGTTTCTCCTGTTTTGATGCTAACCAACAAAAGCTTTTTTACACTTTATAAAAACATCTTTACAGTTCTATTAGGAAAAAAGTCATGGGTTTCGTACCACCAAAAAGGACTCTCTAAGACCTTACCGTCAATTAAACAAGGAATATTCAATCCTGTTTCACCATTAGATTCTAAATACTCAGAACGCACACTTTTAAAACTCAACATGCTATACGCTAAGGAGTATCAACTAAAGAATGATTTAGACATTCTTTTACGCAACCTAAATAGACTTAGTTAGGCTTTTACTGATCTAATCTTATTGCTGTAAAAGGCATTTATTGTATCTTCGCAGGACGAAAAATTGAAATAGAACAAACAAAATAATATGGCTCAAGTAGAATTAATAATGCCTAAAATGGGTGAAAGTGTTGCAGAAGCAACCGTTATTAAATGGCTTAAAAACGTTGGCGAAACTATAGAAATGGATGAGTCTGTTCTAGAAATTGCAACAGATAAAGTCGACTCTGAAGTTCCTTCTGCTGTAGAGGGTGTTCTTGTAAAACAATTGTTTAAAGAGGATGATGTAGTACTCGTAGGGCAAGCTGTTGCAATTATAGAAACCGATGCAGCTTCTGCTCCAACTAAAGCAGCTGTAGTTTCTAACGAAGCACCAATAGAAGTTGCTGCAGCGACAGAGCTCGTAGAAAAAGCCATGGAAACAGCCTCAGTTCCTAAATCAACTGCTTCAAATAAATTCTTCTCTCCTTTAGTACGCTCCATTGCACAAGAAGAAGGCATTAGCATGGAAGAACTAGATGCAATTGTTGGTACTGGTAAAGAACATAGAGTTACCAAAAAAGACATATTAGCACACATTAAAAATAGAGGAACTGCAGTTGTTTCGGC
>CAWVTK010000069.1:0-9824 GCA_963933205.1 uncultured Flavobacteriales bacterium | reverse complement strand
TTACAGCTTCTGGTAAAATTAAGAGAAAGCACGCTTTCAAAAGTCACATTCTAACTAAGAAAACGACCAAACAAAAGCGTAACTTAACTAAGTCTGGTTTAGTACATAAACATGACGAAGCGAACATCAAACAACAATTGTGTATAAAATAACACAATAGAGTTTATTAATTAACCCTGTACTTAGCATTAAAGATTTTCGAAAGAAAACGCTACGTATAAAAAAATTAAAATTATGCCTAGATCAGTAAATCATGTAGCGTCAAAAGCGCGTAGAAAAAAAGTAATTAAACTTGCCAAAGGTTATTTCGGAAGAAGAAAAAACGTTTGGACAGTAGCAAAAAATGCTGTTGAGAAAGGTTTAGTATACGCCTATAGAGACCGTAAGGTTAATAAAAGAAACTTCCGTGCTCTATGGATTCAACGTATTAATGCTGGCTCACGTCAGTACGGTATGTCTTACTCTGTATTTATGGGAGCGGTTCACAAACACAACATCGAACTTAACCGTAAGGTTTTGGCCGATTTGGCAATGAATCACCCAGAAGCTTTTAAAGCAGTAGTTGACAAAGTAAAAAAGTAAATTCAATAACATTCCTAAATATGTTAAAGGAGCCTTCGGGCTCCTTTTTTTATTATATATAATTACCTATATTTGTATTTTTAATACTAAAATTGTAAGTACCAAAAGTTTTGAACTAATTGTAAATTTCTTTTATGAAAAAAATAATTCTTTGTACCGTAGTAGTAATTCTATCTGGAACGAAAGTAAGCGCCCAGGAAAATGTTGTAAAAACAAACATATTAAGTCCATTATTTTACTCCGGCTCCGTTTCTTTTGAACATGTATTTAACTGGAGTTCAAGCTATAACATTGGTATATCCTACACTCCTAGTCAAGATATTTCTGCTTCCTATTTTGATGAAAAACAAAAGCTGACTGGATTTGCGGCAACGCTTGGATTAAGACTTTACACAAAAAAAGACGCACCAAGTGGCTACTATCTTGGTCCGTACTTACGGCACCAAAGTGTTAGCTTAGAAACTGATGATATATCGGCAACACTGAGTGTATCGAGTGCAGGAATCATTACAGGCTACCAATTTATTATAAATGAAGTATTCTCAATAGATATATACATGGGTGGTGGAATAGGCATGTATAATATTGACGAGTCTAGTAGTTTTGATGAGGTGACTGATTTTTTAGGAGGCGGGAAAGTTGTTGGGAGTGCAGTTACGATTGGTTTTACGTTAGGCTATGCTTTTTAAAATATGTATTCAAAAAAAAAAGGCAGCCTATTGGCTGCCTTTTTTTTCATCAAATTATAACTACTTACCTATTCTGGTCAAACCGTCCATTGCAGGTCTGTAAGCAGGATCTAGCATCAAAGTTGTTCTATAATCAGATTCCGACTTTACGGTTTCGCCGAGTAATTCGTAAACATAAGCTCTACCAAAATAAGCTTCCAAATACATATCATCTACCTCAATTGCTTTAGAAAAATAATCAAGAGCGCCTATAGTATCTCCTAAAAACACCTTTAAAACGCCGATGTTGTGTAGAGAAGTTTTGTGTGCTGGGTTTATTTCTAAGGCTTGATTGTAAGCTTGTATAGCTTCTGGGTATGCCCCAATGTTCTGATAAAACATACCCACCTTATAACGGATGTCGTAGCGATAAGGGCGCAGTCTTAATGCAGAATTAAAATAGTCAAGGGCAAGAACATTGCCTTGAGCACTAAACAAAACGCCCATTAAATCGTATGCCTTAAAAAAATCTTGATTTTGATTAATCGATGCTTGAATAAACTTATAGGCTTTTAGTGTATCCTCCTTAACTAAAGCGTAATTACCAGAAAGATAAAGTGCTTCTGCGTTTTTGGAATCAAAACTTAAAATCTCATCTAATTTTTTCTGTCCTTTTTTAAGCTCACCTACGGCCAAATAAATTTCAGCTAAATCAAGTCTACAATTAATATTCCTGGAGTCTAAACGAGCGCATTCTTCCCAAGCATTCTTTGCGTATCGGCTATTTTTCATAGCGTATTCCAACTTGCCTAATTGTTGCCAATAATAGGCATTGGTAGAGTCTAAGCGAACAGCTCTTAATAAATCGCGAGAGCCAGGACTAAGCGCATTACTTTTAAGGTACACTTGAGCTCTGTCAAAATACAGCCTTGCATTGAGACTATCGCTAATGATTTCATTAGAAAGCGAATCTATCAGTGCAGTAACAATAGCAACAGAATCAACTACAATATTTGTTGTTGTAGGTTTAGTAGCAGTTTGTTCCTGGCAAGAAAAAAGCAGCATACACAGACTTAAAAGTAGCGTATTTCTCATAGTAGCTAGATAAAAGATAAGCCCAAAGGATTCTTATTAGGCATTTTGAATTTGTTCTACAATTTTAACTTCAAGCTCGTTAGCTAGCTCTTGGTTGTCGTCGAGTAAACGCTTAACAGCATCTCTACCTTGACCAAGCTTTGTATCTCCATAACTAAACCAAGACCCGCTTTTCTTAACAACACCGTATTCTACACCTAAATCAACAATTTCTCCAACCTTGGATATTCCTAGGCCATACATAATGTCAAATTCCGCTTTACGGAACGGTGGAGCTACCTTGTTTTTAACAACCTTTACTCTTGTTCTGTTTCCAATTACGTTGTCACCGTCTTTAAGTTGAGTACTTCTACGAATATCTAAACGTACAGATGCATAAAATTTTAAGGCATTCCCTCCAGTTGTTGTTTCTGGGTTCCCAAACATTACACCAATCTTTTCACGAAGTTGGTTGATGAAAATACACGTACAACCTGTTTTAGAAATTGAAGCAGTTAGCTTCCTAAGAGCTTGAGACATTAAACGTGCATGTAAACCCATTTTGGAATCACCCATTTCACCCTCAATCTCACTTTTTGGAGTTAAGGCAGCAACAGAATCAATCACTATAATATCAACTGCACCCGAACGAATTAAATTGTCGGTAATTTCTAAGGCTTGCTCTCCAGAATCTGGCTGTGCAATAATTAATTCATCAATGTTTACGCCTAAATTTTCGGCATAAAAACGATCAAAGGCATGTTCTGCATCAATAAAAGCAGCAATACCTCCAGTTTTTTGAGCTTCTGCAATTGCATGAATAGCTAAAGTTGTTTTACCCGAAGATTCAGGCCCGTATATTTCTACTACCCGTCCTTTTGGAAAACCTCCTATTCCTAGAGCTAAATCCAATCCTAATGATCCTGAAGAGATGGAAGCAATATCTACCGCCGGTACATCACCCATTTTCATTACCGCGCCCTTTCCATATGTTTTCTCCAACTTGTCCATTGTTAGTTGAAGTGCTTTTAACTTTGCTTCTCTTTCCTTATCCATGATGTTTTTATTTTCTGTGGCAAATTAAACCTAAAACTGTGTCAATTAATGACACTTATTCGTACGACTCTAATATTTGGTTGCTGTGGTCTTTTGTTTTTACTTTTAAGAATATCTTTTCAATAATTCCTTTTTCGCTTATAACAAAAGTTGTTCTGTGCACACCATCGTATTCCTTACCCATAAATTTCTTAGGGCCCCATACGTTGTAGGCTTCAATTACAGCCCTATCCTCATCGGCAATTAAACTAAAAGGTAAGTTGTATTTTTCTATAAACTTTAAGTGTCTATTGGCAGGATCTGGGCTTACACCAATAATTTCAAAGCCTTTTTTCTTTAACCCAGTATAATTCTCTCCTAGATTACAAGATTCTGCAGTACAACCAGGAGTCATGTCTTTTGGATAAAAATACAAAATCACTTTTTTACCCGAGAAATCGGAAAGCGAGATGGAACTTCCATCTTGAATTACAGCATTAAAATCGGGAGCTTTATCACCTATTTGCAAACGTGTCATATGAAATAATGTTTTACTCAAAATTAAAGAAAATGCCTCGATTGAACGAATCAAACGAGGCAGTATTTATTAACAATAAATAAAATGCTTAATTACCTATAAACACAAATGGGTTTATAGACTTGGTAGTAATTAAACTTGAAGATTTCGCGTAATCTAACACAAAATTTAAGGCTTTAATTGAGGGTTTAGTATTGTTATTAAAAGGTAAGCTTTTACTGGAATCTTTAGAAGCACCAGAAAATTCGAAATGAGTAGTTGTTTTTGCCATAGATCGGAGTTAATTTAATTTATAACGCCAACTATATTGGTTTATTGCACCGACAAATTCACATTATGCTTCTCTTGTAATTTTCTTAGGTTGATTAATGCATAGCGCATACGACCTAGAGCCGTATTAATACTAATATTGCACTCCTGAGCTATTTCCTTAAAGGTCATGTCAGCGTAAAAACGCATTTCTAAAACCTCTTTTTGTTCTGCAGATAAATAGGTAATTAAAATTTTAAGCTCTTTTACAACCTGAGACTGAACCATTACATCTTCTGTGCAATCTTCTTGCCCTCCAATAATATCAAAAATATTAAACTCATCGGTAGATCGAATCATTTTTACTCGGGCGTTTTTACGAAAATGATCGATGACCATATTGTGAGAGATTCGCATAACCCAAGCAATAAACTTACCTTCTTCGTTGTAACGACCTTCGTTTAACTTATTAATAACTTTGATAAAAACTTCTTGAAAGATATCATTCGCCAAGTCTACATCCTTAACTTTAGAAAGAATGTAACCAAAAACCTTGTCTTTGTGTCGAAGAATTAAATGTTCTATGGAAAGGGAGTCGCCAGATAAAAATGCACTCACCAAATGTTGATCTGAAATATTTTGCACACACATAAGCTACCATTTAGGTTAAACATCAATTAAAATGTAATAGGTAGAAATGCTTCTATAGGCAAAATTTTTTGGTTCGTATTAATTTGCAACTAATATAGAACATTTTTCAACAATCATACCAAAGGTTCAAACGATTACATGTTAAAATTGCCTAATTTTGCAAAACTGCAAAAAAGGCCTAACGATTTATGAAAGATTTTAACCAGCTGGATTCGAAAGAAAACATCCTTATTAAAGGAGCTAGACTTCACAACTTAAAAAATATAGACGTTGCAATACCGCGTAATAAGTTTGTAGTAATTACGGGACTTTCAGGCTCAGGCAAATCAACCTTAGCTTTCGATACACTCTATGCAGAAGGCCAAAGACGCTATGTTGAAAGTTTATCTTCGTACGCCCGTCAATTTTTAGGAAGGCTTAATAAACCTGAGGTAGATAGTATAAAGGGAATCTCTCCAGCAATTGCTATAGAGCAAAAGGTGAATTCTAAAAACCCTCGATCTACCATTGGTACAAGTACTGAAATTTATGATTATATAAAATTATTGTTTGCGCGAATTGGTAAAACCATTTCACCCGTATCGGGTAAAGAAGTGAAAAAACACAATGTACAAGATGTTGTAGACTTTATTCTTACCAAAAAAGAAGGTGCGAAATTTTACATTTTAGCTCCTGCTAAGATAGGCGATCGCGAGTACAAACTGTATCTCGAAATGCTCCTTCAGCAGGGATATCATCGCTTAAAACACAATGAGGATATTTTAAGAATTGAAGATGTATTAGAAAATGAGACACAACTAAAAGGTTCTTTTTACTTATTACTAGATCGATTGAGCTTAAAAAGTGAAGATGGATTTATTGAGCGATTAGCAGATTCGATTCAAACCTGTTTTCACGAAGGAAAAGGGGATTGCTTAATTGAGTTTATAGATACAAAAGAAAAAAAACTTTTCAGCAATCGGTTTGAAGCAGATGGTATTGTTTTCGAAGAACCCAGCATTCACTTATTTTCATTCAACAATCCATTTGGTGCATGTAAAACTTGCGAAGGTTATGGCAGCATAGTTGGAATTGACGAGGAACTGGTCATTCCAAATACCGGTTTATCTATTTATGAAGATGCCATAGCATGTTGGAAAGGAGACACGCTTTGTAAGTATAAGGATGATTTGGTTTTTAATGCAGAAAAGTGGAACATCCCCATTCATAAGCCCTATTATGAGCTTTCAGAAGAACAAAAAGAATTCATCTGGAACGGAAATAAAACATTAAAATTTAAAGGAATAAACCCCTTTTTTAAGGCTTTAGAAAAAAAGAACTATAAAATACAAAACCGTGTATTGCTTTCTAGATACAGAGGTAAAACACTGTGTAATACTTGCGAAGGAAAGAGACTACGAACAGAAGCCAACTATGTAAAGGTAGGCTCCTACTCTATTTGTGAGATTGTAGACATGCCAATAGACGAGCTTTCGGTACTATTTAAAACCATAAAACTTAACAAACACGATACCGAAATAGCAGGAAGACTGCTCATTGAAATTCAAAATAGAATTCAGTTTTTGATGGATGTTGGTTTGAGTTACCTCAGCATTAATCGACGTTCCTCAACCCTATCTGGAGGAGAGTCGCAGCGTATAAACTTGGCAACATCTCTTGGAAGCAGCCTGGTAGGGTCTATGTATATTTTAGACGAGCCGAGTATAGGACTACATTCTAGAGACACACAAAGACTTATTAAAATACTACGTTCTTTAAGAGATGTTGGAAATACCGTGATTGTGGTAGAGCACGATGAAGACATTATGAAGGCGGCCGATTTAGTGATAGATATTGGTCCAAAAGCAGGAATGCATGGCGGAGAGCTCATGTTTCATGGAACCCACAGCGAATTAAAAAAAGAAACTAAAAGTCTTACAGCTCAGTACTTAAACGGTGACTTAAAAATTGAAATACCTAAGAAAAGAAAATGGACAGACTCCATACTTATTGAAGGAGCTAGACAGCATAACCTTAAAAACATCTCTGTTAAAATTCCTTTAAATGTTTTAACCGTAGTAAGTGGAATTAGTGGCTCTGGAAAAAGCACCTTAATAAAAAATATTTTTTACCCTGCCTTAGTTAAAGCATTAGGAGGTTACGGCACTAAAATTGGTCAATTTGACAAGTTATCAGGCTCTATAAAAAACATTACTGGAGTGGAATTTATAGACCAAAACCCAATCGGTAAATCATCGCGTTCCAACCCGGTTACCTATGTTAAAGCCTACGATGAAATAAGGAATTTATACGCTTCCGAAAAACTTTCTGACGCTAGAGGATACAAAGCAAAGCACTTTTCGTTTAATACCAACGGAGGAAGGTGCGAACACTGTAATGGTGAGGGTGAGGTTACTATTGAAATGCAATTTATGGCAGATGTTCATCTACAATGCGAACACTGCAAAGGAAAACGCTTTAAAGACGAGGTTCTCGAAGTGAAATTTAATAAAATGAACATTGCGGACGTCTTAGCGATGACCATAAATGAAGCCATCGACTTTTTTGATCAAGGACAACAAACCAAAATCACAAAACGCTTAAAACCTCTTCAAGATGTAGGATTGGGATACATTCATCTAGGCCAGTCCTCTTCTACATTAAGTGGCGGAGAGGCTCAAAGAGTAAAGCTGGCTTCCTTTTTAGGAAAAGGTAAAAGCAGCGGGCAGCAATTCTTTATTTTTGATGAACCAACTACTGGACTTCACTTCCACGACATAAAGAAACTCTTAGAATCGTTTAATGCACTGATCGAAAATGGACATTCCATTTTAGTTATAGAGCATAATTCTGACGTTATTAAATGTGCCGACTGGTTAATTGACCTCGGCACAGAAGGCGGTAAAAACGGAGGGCAATTAATTTTTGAAGGACTGCCAGAAGATATTATTAATTGCAAAGAAAGTTCTACTGGAGCCTTTTTAAAAGAAAAGTTTCAGTAATAAAAAGCGTTCTATAACAACTCTTTAATTCGAGTTGTTTGTTTACTACTTAAACTAACTTCGAGCACAAATAATATCTTCTTAGATTCCATCAGCGAATTATTTATACCATCATTTAGCTATCTTTGTTAAGATAAAAAACCAGCAATTAAGAAATGAAAAACGCAAGATTTGCCAAAGAATCGGTAACCATAATTACCGAATTAGTTCTTCCAAACGACACCAATACATTGAACAATTTAATGGGAGGACGACTTTTACATTGGATGGATATTGCCATGGCAATTTCAGCACAACGCCATTGTAAACGTATTGTTGTTACAGCTTCTGTAAACAATGTAGCTTTTGAGAGACCCATACCTATGGGGAGTATTGTTACACTAGAGGCTAAAGTATCGCGTGCATTTAGCTCGTCAATAGAAGTTTTTGTGGATGTGTGGATGGAAGATCGTATTTCTGGAGAAAAAAGTCATTGCAATCAAGCTATTTATACATTTGTAGCAGTTGATCAATTAGGCAGTCCTATACAGGTACCAGAGGTAATACCTGAAACTGAAGAGGAGAAAAACCGTTACGATAGCGCTTTAAGAAGAAGACAATTAAGCTTAATTTTAGCTGGCAAGATGAAACCCGAAGAGGCTACCGAGCTCAAGGCTCTGTTTGTATCTTAATAAGAGTACTAGTGCTTGTAAGAAATTAATGGAAAGGTTAAATTTAAACAAGCCTTTGCTTAAAATTATTTGTTCGCGAAAAGTATTTTTTCACAAAACCCAACTACACAAGAACAAAAAACACCTAAAACAAGCTTAAATTTTAAAACCAGACAAGTCGTGTTCCATACATTTAAAGTGTCCTTTCGGACATTTAGAATAACCAATTTTAGAACACGGACGGCATGAGAGGCCTTTTACTTCAAGAATCTTAGACGCCGGATCTGCTTGATATGGATACATACCCAATTCGGGAACTGTATTTCCCCAAACGGAAACAATTCGCTTTTTAAAAGCCGCAGCTATGTGCATTAAACCTGTATCATGACTAATAACCCAGGCAGCTTGTTGTACAATACTTGCCGATTCGTCTAGCTTAAACTTACCGCAGGCATTGTATACCATAAGTCCAACTTCTTTCTCTATAAGTGCTCCTTTAGCAGCATCTTCAGGACCACCTAGCAATACAATAGGCGCGTCTAACGTCTTGCAAACATCTATAAGTTTTTGAGTAGGCATCATTTTAGTAGCGTGCTGTCCTCCAACTACAAAGCCAACATAACCATTTGCATGTAGCTTAGGCAGTCGACTTAAGTTAACATGAGATTCTTTCGGAATAAAGTAATCTAAGCCACACATATCGTTCACAATCCCAAGATGGCTTACTGCGTCAAAATAGCGGTCTACAATATGTTTATTTGGCATTTTATCAATATTGAAATGAACCAAAAGCCACTTTTGAACATTTAACTTAGGAAAAGATTTAGACGATACATTTAGCAACTTCTTCAAACGAAAGGTTCGAAGATTCGCATGTAAATCCACAATAAAATCGAAGTTTTCGTTTTGTAGATGTGCAATTAATTCTTTAGAAATTTCTTTATCGAAAGCATGAACCTTGTCTACAAACGGATTATTTTCTAGAATGCGCTTAAAGGAAATTTTGGTTAAATAATGCAGCTCTACGTTTAGTTGTTTTTTAAGACAACGAACCACAGGAGTAGTTAAAACAATATCTCCAATAGAGCTAAAACGTAGAATAAGAATTTTTTTCAACACAAATAATTTGAAACAAAAATACATAAAAACATGAAATAAAAACGACCCTAATAATTTAATAGGCAATTTTGAAACTTTGTAGATAGTAGACTATCTTTGGCTTATGATTCTTACAGACACGCACAGTCATTTATACGACACTAAATTTATTGACGACCAAAAGGACGTTATAGACCGAGCATTTAAAGAAAATGTAAAACGCATTTTTCTTCCGAATGTGGATGAGCATACCGTAGAGAAAATGCGTTTTACATTTTCTTTAAATGCTCGGTCTATA
>CAWVTK010000068.1:0-9966 GCA_963933205.1 uncultured Flavobacteriales bacterium | reverse complement strand
AAATTAGAGGTAACAAATTTAAATGCTAAATGGCTGAGTTATGAAGGAGGTCATGCTATAGATGCAAAAACCTTAGAGCGCATAAACGCTAATATTCCTCATCATTCGCTAGATATAGTAAAGTAGCTGAATTCAATGCTTTTACCTGATACCCTTTACCAGCAGACATTTGGTTAATGTTATCGAAACCCCATTCGGGCAGGTAAACATTACCGAGTCCATCTTTTACAATCGTAATTTGCGTTACTATATCGTCAAAAACCATAATGCAATCTGCAGGCTCTTCTCTTAAATAAGCTATTATGTTCCATCCTGCATTTAAATTAATTGGATTTAACTCGGGTTGTATTTGAGTTCCTTGTATATATATTTCAGACGCTTCGGTTAATTTAGATTGATACCCTTGGCCGTTTTCCATATCCATATCCATATTCCAAACAGGTAAAAAGGCTTCACCTGTATTGTTCTTCACAATAATGGTTTGATCGATAATTGGCTGAAAAACAGAATCCATGGACATGTATTGAGGTTCTATGTAGGTAGAAAACAAAGACCAACCTGCTACAAACGAAACCAATTGACTGTCTATAATAGGATAAAAACAAGACCCATTGTCAAGTAAACTTGTAGATTCGAAATTTAAAGCAGCTGGATCGTTACATCCATATGCCTCGCACTTTCCTAAATACAATGTATCATAGCTTCCATTGTAGTAGAAATCTTCTGGAGCGTTTCTATAATGTTCATCTATAAAAGAGTTTATACTAGATTCTTCGAAACAATTATTAGAATAAGACCATTCCCAAGCAATTACCGCAATGTTTGTAGGCAAATCTACATAAGGAGTCATAACCCATCTAAAAGGACCGCCATCATCGTCGGCAAAAGAACACGCAAGTAATCGAAGAGATTCAATTATATCTGGACTAGCGCAAGGATTGTATAAAAAGGCAATACCACCGTGTTCTAAGTTATGAATATAGCGTTGTGGTGGCATGTACTCGTATTCTCCCCACCGCCCCCACATAGATCTGTGCGGGCCAGACGAGGGAGGGTTTTGATCGTAGCACAAACCAATTGGGTTATTGTAATGTCCAGCTCCACTGCTCGGAATATTGGTTACAATCGCTTCACAATTCTCTGGATAAGCACTGTCTTTACATGAATAATCTTGCATATCGTTTACCGATTCCGGACAAAAGTACGCGCAAGAGCCATCGTCTACCGAAGCAAGTTCGTTGAAATTTAGAGCAACTGTATCTGTACACCCTTCTATAAAGCCTAAGCATTCGAGCATAACAGAATTTTCATCGTCGCAAAAAGCTCCATTGTTGGATATTGCTAAGTTTAAAACACTTCCCAGCTCTATAGCTGTATTGAATTGAATAAAAGCACAACAAGAAGTAAGACCTGTATTGCCCTGTATTAAAATTTGATATGCACTGTTCAAAGAAGACAAAGGATTCAAATCACTAACTAACGTATTAATTAAGTAGAAACTTCCAACAACTATGGACAATTGAGACAATGCATCTAAATTTGTAATATTAGCAGAGCTAATTATTAAATCTCCACTAAACAATTCGCAGGAACTAAGCTCATCTAATTGGGTTTGATTGGATACAATTAATTGAACACCAACTTCACCGCACTGAGCTTGAATGTGGTAATTGCCTAGAATAAAAAACAAAGAAAAGAGAAGCTTTTTCATAACCAAAATTTGAATAAAACAGTTGTAGATACCAAATATAAACAATTACTGGTTTTTTAAATATTAATTCACACCTGATTTATACATTAAGATTAAAATGCAAACTAAGAAACAAGGCAGTATCTGATTAAAATCTTAGAAGAAATACCAGACATAAATAAGATTAAAAACATTGATAATCAATAAAACAAAATATGTATATTTGTACTATCATTTAAACAATTTACTGCAAAATGAAACTATTAAACCCCCAATATTGGAAAAATAAAATTAAAAAATATGCTCAAGACTATCACTACGAGTCGTTAAAAGACAAGTATAGTAACGGCTTTTTTTATAGGGAGTTGCTGGCTATAATGTCAAAAAAAAAAGTAATAAGATCAAGTACTCAGATAAACGTTGTAAGTTCTGTAAATATAGTTGAAACAAAAATAAAAGATATTATTGGATTGCATGGTGAGCCAAATTATGATGTAATAAAACTGAATGATTTAAATATAAAAGTACTTTATTACAGAAAACATTTAGGTAAATTCAAAGCTAAAATAGAATTTCATATACATCAAAATCATTTGTTTTTTTACAGCTATACTTTTTCACATTTAGAAAATAAAGAAAGAATAATTAAACTTTTAAAAAAAAAGTATAACATAAAAGAAAAAATAAATATTGAGAACAAATGTATAATAGATGAAAAAAACAATGCTATTTTCATTGATTATAATGTGAGATTTTCAATTTATTACATCAGTCATAAAAGTAGGGCGATAACAGATATTACGAAACATATGAATGAAATATCAGACCAAAATAAAACAAGAATAGAGGGCTATTACAAAGCTTTGTTTAAAAGAATATAAAACGGTTAGCGCAAATAAAACTGGACAAAACGAACAGAGTAGAGTTAATTCAATTGTATTGTAGCATTCTGGTTAAATAGAACTAATCGGATTAAGAGTACATTATTACAAATATATAGATTCCAAATTCAGCTAAAATAATTTAGATTTCAAATAGTTCCTAAAAAGAACTAAAACAATAGTTGTACTATTGCATTGTATTGAATTAGCTAGTATGTGCCTAACTATTTTTAGATTAAAAAAAAAGCAAACACTTTATCTTTTAGCACAGTGTACTCTATTATACACTTGCTATTTATCAAATGTAAATTGTCCCCAATTATGAAGACAGCTCACTCAAGGCTTTATCCTGAAATAGAAAAAACGATTGATCGTTTAGATTTAAATACTATTTTAGAGAAACGAAAATTAATTTTGACTCGGCTAATAAACTATATTCAATCTAAAGCTAATGAGGATAAAGAAATAAAGATTAATTTTATTTGCACTCATAATTCACGCAGAAGTCATTTAGCACAGGTATGGGCAAAAGCAATGGCTCATTATTTCTCCATAAAAAATGTTAGTTGTTATTCCGGTGGAACAGAAGTAACAGCACTTTACCCAAAAATAGTAGAAACATTAAAAACGAATGGATTTAGCATACAAAACACTCCAGGCTTAAACTCCGTTTACGAGATAAAATACTCCGAGATTGAAAAAAGTATTCCTTGCTATTCTAAAAAAGTAGACCAGCAAGCAAATCCCAAAACAAATTTCGCCGCAGTGTTAACCTGCTCAGAAGCGGACGATGCTTGTCCTGTTGTTAGGGGCGCAGAGGAGCGAATATTGCTAACTTTCGAGGACCCAAAATCTTACGATGATACACCATTACAAACTGAAAAATACTTAGAAAGAAGTCTTCAAATTGCTACAGAATTACATTATGTATTCTCAAAAATAAAAACTAGTTGAAGATTGTGAAGCATGGGATTTACAACTATTTAAAAATAAAATTATAACAAAAAATGAAGGCAGAATAAACTAAAGTATAATTTATGCATAGTATAGAAAAATGCACTAAACAAAATTATTAGGGTTACCAACAGAAATTATAAAATGAAAAGTATGAAAACATTAGTATTAGGCGCAAGTGGAGCTAAAGGAAAACATTTAGTACATCAACTTTTAATAAAAGGAGTTGAAATTAAAATTGTTGTAAGATCGTTAGAAAGAATACCTGAATCTTAGAAAAACAATACAAGTATTGAAGTAATTAATGCAAGCATTTTAGATTTGAGCACAGAAGAAATGATGGGCTTAACAGCAGACTGTGGCTCTATAGCATCTTGTTTAGGTCATAACTTAAATTTGAAAGGCATATACGGAAAACCCAGAAGACTAGTTACAGACACAGCACGTAAACTTTGTAATGCAGTAAAAGCAAACAAAGGAAATAAGCCTGTAAAGTATGTACTGATGAATACAACTGGAAATAGAAATAAAGACTTGGAGGAGAAAGTTTCTTTAGGACAAAAATGTGTTCTTATTCTTTTGCGTTTGTTACTGCCACCTCATGTGGATAATGAAAAAGCAGCCGAATACCTTAGCAAAGAAATTGGTCAAAAGAATAAACACATCGAATAGACTGCATTAAGGCCTGATGGTTTGACAGATGAAAAAAAAGTTAGCGCATACATGGTTCACCAATCTCCCACAAGAAGTGCCATTTTTGATGCGGGCAAAACCAGTCGTATAAACCTAGGTAATTTTATGTGTAGATTAATAGAAGAATCGGACCTATGGGAAAAATGGAAAGGAAAAATGCCCGTAATTTACAATACGTAAATTAATAAGCTAAGGATTACTAATTACAGTTAATCGCTCTTTAGAATATTTAACATTACTGTTCTTAAAGCATAGATTTATACGTAAATTGCGGAATATTATTTTTTGGTATATTCCACAAGAACGTTTTCTCCTTAATACATGTCTAAATTACCAAAAGAACACAAGTTTCTCGATCTTTCTGATTACGGAAGACCGGTAGCTAGAGTTATTGCAAATTCATTAAAAAACACAAACTATACCCCTATTCACGTTACCGTTTGGTTTATCATTTCTGGTCTAATAGCGATTTACTGTATTTTGCAAGGATACTATTGGTTCGCAGCATTTTTTTTAATTTTAAAATCTATATTAGATGCTGCAGATGGAGAATTAGCACGTGTAAAAGAAACACCCTCTTATACGGGAAGGTTTTTAGATTCTGTTGCTGATATTATTTTAAATGCACTGATTTTTTTAGCTATTTGGTACGTTACGGATACAGCCATTTGGCTTAGTTTATTAGCCTTTCTTGGACTGCAATTACAAGGAACTCTTTACAATTACTATTATGTAATTTTACGTAATAAATTTGACGGAGATACAACAAGCCGAATTTTCGAAAACGATACACCAATAGCTTTAAAAGGAGAAAAACAAACGCATGTTAACATTTTGTTTGCCTTATACAAGTTGCTTTACGGTGTTTTTGATCGAATTATATATGCACTTGACCGAAAAGCTAGCACCGGAAAAATATTTCCAAAATGGCTTATGTCTGCCATTTCAACCTTTGGATTGGGCTTCCAGCTTCTTATTATTGCTGTTATGCTTGTAACGGGCTTAAAAGCATGTATTTTGCCTTTCTTTTTATTATACACATCAATGGTTTTTGTATTTATTGGAGTCCGAAAGGTTTTTTATTAAGTATAAAAATCCTCAAACAATAGTAGCTAGTTTTAATTGAGGACTAGAGGCCTATCAAGCTCAATAAAAGATGCTAGAGTTTGTAAGTTTGGCCGGAATAAAAGCCTGCTATAAAGCACCTGTATAAAACCTATCCTATAGTATTAAAATAACTGGTAGGCTTACCAAAAAAATACATAAAAAAAGAGCCTCGAAAATCGAGGCTCTTTATATGTTTAGGCTTCTGCTTTTGGGCCGCCAAATGTTAAAGGTACTTGTTGCTGTTTCCCAGCATCTTTAATCACTCCATATTGAGTTTCGTACTTTTTAACATTCTCTGCTAAAGCAGCGAGTAACCTTTTAGCATGTTGTGGAGTTAAAATAACTCTAGATTTCACCTTAGCTTTTGGCATACCAGGCATCATGGAAATAAAATCGACCACAAATTCTGTTGGTGAATGGTTTACAACTGCTAAGTTTGAATAGAATCCCTGAGCTAAATCTTCAGGGAGTTCTATACTAACTTGTTTGTTTTCTTTTTTGTCTGCCATTAGTCTGCTATTGTTTCAGATTCCTCAACTACAGACTTCTCTACTTGAGATACTTCCATTTTAGAAGACATAAGAGCTGCTAGTTGAATTTTACTTCCAACCACCATTTCTCCATATTTCTTAAGACCTGTACCCGCTGGTATTTTATGACCAACAATTACATTTTCTTTAAGACCTTGTAATGTATCAACTTTACCGTTTACAGCAGCTTCGTTTAATACTTTAGTTGTCTCTTGGAAAGATGCCGCAGATAAGAAACTCTTCGTTTGAAGAGATGCTCTAGTAATACCTTGAAGAACTGAAGTAGAAGTTGCAGGAACTGCATCTCTAGCTACAACCGTTTTAAGGTCTTTACGTTTTAGCATCGAGTTCTCATCTCTTAGTTTACGAACTGGAATAATTTGGCCTGCCTTTAAGTTTTCAGAATCGCCAGATTCCTCAACATACATTTTTCCAAACATCCAATCGTTCTCTTCGATGAAATCGTTTTTATGTACTAAGTTATTCTCTAAGAAACGAGTATCACCCGCATCGTTAATCATAACCTTACGCATCATTTGACGAACAACTACCTCAAAGTGCTTATCGTTAATCTTCACACCTTGAAGACGATAAACCTCTTGCATTTCGTTAACTAAATACTGTTGAACAGCAGTAGGTCCTTTAATAGCAAGAATTGTTTTTGGTGTAATTGCACCATCAGATAATGAAGTACCTGCTTTTACAAAATCATTTTCTTGTACTAGAATTTGTTTAGAAAGAGATACCAGGTATTTCTTTACTTCACCCGTTCTAGACTCTATAATAACCTCGCGGTTACCACGCTTAATTTTACCGTAAGATACGATCCCGTCAATAGCAGCTACAACAGCTGGATTCGATGGGTTACGTGCTTCAAACAATTCAGTTACACGAGGAAGTCCACCAGTAATATCACCTGCTTTTGCTGTACTACGAGGCATTTTAGCAATAATAGAACCCGGTCCTAGATTATCCCCTTCGGCAACAACAATGTGGGCACCTACTGGTAAGTTGTATGATTTAGTAGAACCATCCTTCCCACCTGTCTTCACAAGTATGGTAGGAATCATCTTTTTATCTCTTGTTTCAGAAATCACTTTTTCCTGGAAACCTGTTTGCTCATCTATTTCAACACGGAAAGTAATACCTTGAGCTAAATTCTCAAATTCTACTTTACCTACGGTTTCGGATAAGATTACAGCATTGTAAGGATCCCATTCACAAATAGCATCTCCTTGCTTTAATTTATCTCCGTCTTTAGCGAACATAGTAGCACCATAAGGAATGTTGTTGGTTGCAAGTGTAATTCCTGTTTTTTGATCAATTAACTTCATTTCTGCAGTACGACCAATAACAACAATGTAATCTTTACCCTCTGCGTTAGTACCTGTTACAGTTCTTAGCTCTTCAATTTCTAAATTACCATCAAACTTAGCCGTTAGAGTAGACTCTTCTGCTGTGTTAGATGCAGTACCCCCTACGTGGAAAGTACGAAGTGTTAATTGTGTACCAGGTTCTCCAATCGATTGAGCAGCTACAACACCAACAGCTTCACCTTCGCCAGCCATACGGTTGGTTGCAAGGTTACGACCGTAACATTTAGAGCATATTCCTCTTTTGGTTTCACAGGTTAATGCAGATCTAATTTCAACCATTTCTATAGGAGAGTTTCCTATAACTTCACCTATTTCCTCTGTAATTTCATCTCCGGAAGAAATTAATAAATCTCCTGTAAGTGGATGAACAACATCGTGAAGTGATGTTCTACCTATAATACGTTCTGCAAGAGTTTCAACGATATCTTCGTTTTTCTTCAAGGCTACACCTTGTAAACCACGAAGTGTACCACAGTCAACTTCAGAAACTATTACATCTTGAGCTACATCTACCAAACGACGTGTTAAGTAACCTGCATCGGCTGTTTTAAGTGCTGTATCGGCAAGACCTTTACGTGCACCGTGAGTAGAAATAAAGTACTCGAGAATAGACAAACCTTCTTTAAAGTTTGAAGTAATAGGATTCTCAATAATTGCTCCGCCGGTAGAACCAGATTTTTGTGGTTTGGCCATCAAACCACGCATTCCAGAAAGCTGACGTATTTGTTCTTTAGATCCACGTGCTCCAGAATCAAGCATCATGTAAACAGAGTTGAAACCTTGTTGGTCGTTTATTAAACGATTCATGGCATGCTCTGTTAACTCTGAGTTTGTTTTAGTCCAAACATCAATTACTTGATTGTAGCGTTCGTTGTTGGTAATTAAACCCATGTTATAACTATCCGTAATCGAAGAAACTTGATTCTTCGCACTTAAAATCATAGCATCTTTTTGATCCGGCACAATAATATCTCCTAAAGAGAATGACAAACCACCTTTAAATGCCATATGATATCCTAGCAACTTCATGTCGTCTAAGAATTTGGCTGTGGTAGGTATGTCTGTTTCTTTTAGAATTTTACCAATAATATTTCTAAGTGCTTTTTTAGTTAAGGTTTCGTTAACGAAACCTACAGTTTCGGGAACTACATCATTAAATAAAACTCTACCAATGGTAGACTCTACAATCTTAGATACTAGCTTTCCGTCTTCTTTAACCTGAGCACGAACTTTAATAACAGCATTTAATTCTGCTTTCTTTTCGTTGTATGCAATTCTTACATCTTCAGAAGAATAGAAAGTTAAACCTTGTCCTAAAATGGTTTTTTGATCGTCCGTTTTACGAGGCTTGGTCATGTAGTAAAGACCCAATACCATATCCTGAGAAGGTACCGTAATTGGAGCTCCATTTGCAGGGTTCAAAATATTATGAGAACCTAACATTAACAACTGAGCTTCTAATATAGCTGCAGGACTCAATGGAAGGTGAACGGCCATTTGATCCCCATCAAAATCGGCATTAAAAGCCGTACATGCCAATGGGTGTAATTGAATTGCTTTTCCTTCAATTAACTTTGGTTGGAAAGCTTGTATACCTAATCTGTGAAGAGTAGGAGCACGATTCAATAGTACCGGATGACCTTTTATTACGTTTTCTAGAATATCCCATACTACAGGATCTTTCTTATCAATAATTTTCTTAGCAGATTTTACTGTCTTTACAATTCCTCTTTCAATAAGCTTGCGCACAATGAAGGGCTTGTAAAGTTCTGCTGCCATGTTTTTAGGTATTCCA
This sequence comes from uncultured Flavobacteriales bacterium, assembly GCA_963933205.1. GTDB lineage: Bacteria > Bacteroidota > Bacteroidia > Flavobacteriales > UBA7430 > UBA6772. The sequence goes on along the minus strand of CAWVTK010000068.1, from coordinate 940 downwards.
CACTCTGAAAGTAAAAGAGTAGGCCCAACAACAATTACCGAACGCGCAGAGTAATCTACACGTTTACCCAGTAAGTTCTGACGGAAACGTCCTTGCTTACCTTTTAATGAATCTGAAAGAGACTTTAAAGCTCGGTTAGACTCCGTCTTTACAGCTGAGGCCTTACGTGTGTTATCTAAAAGTGAATCTACAGATTCTTGAAGCATACGCTTCTCATTACGTAGAATAACTTCCGGAGCTTTAATTTCGATCAGACGCTTTAACCGGTTGTTACGTATAATAACACGACGGTAAAGATCGTTTAAATCTGAGGTAGCAAAACGGCCACCATCTAGAGGTACTAGTGGACGAAGTTCTGGTGGAATTACCGGAACAACTTTCATGATCATCCACTCTGGCTTGTTCTCGATACGTGTATTGGCATCTCTAAACGCTTCTACGACAGCAAGACGTTTTAAGGCCTCTGTTTTTCTTTGCTGAGATGTTTCCGTATTTGCTTTGTGTCTTAAAGAGTAGGATAATTCATCTAAGTCTAAACCTGATAATAAAGCTTCCAAAGCCTCTGCACCCATTTTGGCTACAAATTTGGTTGGATCTTTATCTTCTAGGTATTGATTTTCGCGAGGTAATCGCTCTAATGAATCTAAATACTCTTCTTCAGTTAAGAATTGTAAGTACTCTAAAGGGGTACCTTCATTGTCTACTGCTCCACCTGCTTGAACTACTACATAACGTTCGTAGTAAATGATCATGTCAAGTTTCTTTGTAGGTAAACCTAAAAGATAACCGATTTTGTTTGGTAAAGAGCGGAAATACCAAATATGAGCCACAGGAACAACTAAGTTAATGTGTCCCATACGATCTCTACGTACTTTCTTTTCGGTAACCTCAACACCACAACGGTCACAAACAATACCTCTATAACGGATACGTTTGTATT
>CAWVTK010000067.1:0-9969 GCA_963933205.1 uncultured Flavobacteriales bacterium | reverse complement strand
GAGTATACGCCTCAAGTATCCTGTGGCGATCAGCCCTGAATACTTGATTTTTGAATTTGCATTTGGTATTGGTTATCAATGGGTAGAAAACAAGAACAACGGTGTTACTGCTACACTAAATTTGAGTTTGAATTTAAAATTGTAAAATACAACCAAAAAAACCAAAAGGCTTGCATACAGATGTATGTAAGCCTTTTGGTGTTTAAGGGTAAGAAGTGTTTATTTAGGCATTTCAGCTAAATGAATACCGTCTTTTTTTATGGTAATCATTTTGTCTTTGTACAGGTTTCCAATGGCCTTTTTAAACACCTTTTTACTCATCTCTAACTCATCGTAAATTAATTCGGGAGCAGATTTATCATTCAGGGGTAAAAACCCATTAGAGTCGTGCAATGCTTCAATTATTTGAGATCGAGCATCTTTTACTTCAGCCATTCCTTGTTTTTTTAGGGTAATATCAATTTTATTGTCTTCTAGTCTTATTCCTTTAACGTAGCCAATTGTTTTTTGGCCTTCTTCCAGGTTTTGAAATATTTCGTTGTGAAATATCAAACCCCAAAACTTATTGTTTACAATTACGCGAACTCCTAAGTCCGTTTCATCGCAAATAAGTAAATCCACCTCTTGCTCTAATTCTAGGTCTTCGGCTTCGTTTTGTAAAAACCTATGCACTTTTGCGGTAGCTGCAATTCGGTCTGTTTGCTCGTCTAAATAGGCGTAAACTAAATAAAAACCATTGTCTACCATTAAGGACCTTTGCTGCGAAAGGGGCACAAACAAATCTTTTGGCAAACCCCAATCTAAAAACGCTCCGTAAGACTCTACTTTATTTACATTTAAATAGGAAAATTCGCCCACTCTAATGTACGGATCTAAGCGCGTAGCAATAATTCGATCTTCGGAGTCTCGGTATACAAAAACATCCATAAAATCGCCTACTTCAACTCCCGAAGGCACGTAGCGTTTGGGTAGTAAAATACCATTGTAATTCCGATCTTCAGTATCTAAAAAAAGTCCAATCTCGGTACTTCTTAATACTTCTAGATTTACATTCTTTCCAATTAAACTCATCTTGTAAATACCCACTCTTTATCGGTAGACAACGTCTCGCTGTAAGCGTAACCACCACTATTAAAATTCTTCAGTTCGTTCACATCACTTATCCGATTCTGAACCATGAAACGCACCATCATTCCTCGAGCTTTTTTTGCAAAAAAGCTGATTACTTTGAGTACGCCATTTTTTTCGTCCTTAAACACAGGCGTAATTACAGTTGCCTTTAATGTTTTTTTATCTACGGCTTTAAAATATTCGTTAGAGGCCAAGTTTACTATTAAATCTTGTTCTCTAGTATTGAGTTCGCCCGTAATTTTTGTTCCCCAAAATTCGTAGAGATTCTTTCCTTTCTTAGTAGCTAATTTAGTTCCCATTTCTAATCGATAGGCTTGCATTAAATCCAGTGGTTTTAATAAACCGTACAAGCCAGATAGTATACTCACTTTGCTTTGAGTAAACTCTATTTCAGCTTCCGATAAAGTATCTGCATCCAAACCGGTATAAACATCTCCCTTAAAGGCAAAAATTGCCTGCTTAGCATTAGATAAGTCAAAAGGAATTGCCCAGCTTTCGAAACGGTTTGCATTTAGCTCGGCTATTTTAGCACTCACACTCATTAGGTTTTGAAGGTCTGTAGCTTTAAGCTTTTTTAAATGGCTTACGAGTTCTTTCGATTGTTTTTGAAAAGGCGGCAATGAATAGTTAGCAACAACGTTTGTGCTATCCATACTCAAAGTTTTAGCAGGTGAGATAAGTAAATGCATTCAATTTAATTTTGAACAAAAGTACAATTTCATTTCTTAGGCTTTTAGTACATTATCTTGTTTATATTTGCTTAAAATAAAAATAGAAGCATGAAATTAAAAAACATACTATATTTACTAGCCATTCTACTTGTTTCTTGTACAGGAACTAAAAAAATGACCAAAAAAGCCTTGGCATTCGAAGAACAAGGAATGTACAACGAAGCTGCCAATTATTTTTTTGATGCCTTAAAACGTAAGAGTTCCAATACAGATGCTGCTATGGGTTTAAAGCGCACCGGACAATTGGTTTTAGACGATGTTTTGGCCAATTTTTTTAAAGCTCATACTTCAAAAGAGTACAAGTCGTCTGTGTACACTTATTTAAAAGCAGTAAACTGGAAAGCTGATGCCGCTGTGTACAAAGTTAATTTAGAGATACCGAATTATTATGTAGACTACTACAACGAAGATTTGGGCTTTTATTTAACCAATATTTACGATAAGGCTTTGTCTTTTTTAGACAAGGAAGATTTTGATAAGGGATTGAGTTTCTTAGACGAGATTTTACGTTTAAACCCTACTTATAAAGACGTTGCAGAATTAAAAACATACGCCCGCTTAGAACCCATTTACCGCAAGGGCACTTTAGCATTGGAAAATAAAAAGTTTAGAAAAGCGTATTATTTATTTGCTAAAACAATTGCTTACAAAGACAGCGAAGAGTTGAAGGCATATGCACTAAAAGAGGCACAATACCCAATAGCTATGTTGCCCTTCGAAAACGCAACATCTTCGGTAAATACCCATAAATCTTTCGAGTCGCAGTTTTTAAATTTGTTCATCAATAAAAAAAACCCTTTTATTAAAATTATAGATCGGGTACATATTGAGACTGTTTTGAGCGAGCAAGAATTGGGCTTGAGCGGCTTGGTAGATTCTCAAACCGCTGCCAGAGCAGGAGATTTGTTTGGAGCTAAGGCTTTATTAGTAGGAAGATTGGTGAGCTTAGATGCTAAATACAACAAACCTAAAGCGGTGAAAAAGAAAGGCTGGGAATCTTTTAAACAAAAAAAATTCAATGCAGCCACCAAGGAGTATGATTTAATTACCAAGTACACCAAGGTAAAATACAATGAGTTTGAAGGAAGTGTATACGTTAATTTAACCATAGAGTACAAGCTTATTTCTACCGAAACTGGCGAAATTTTAGCCACCAATTTAATCTCCGATAAAAGAAAAGATTCTGTAAAATATATAGAATACGAGGGCAATACAAAAAATCTATTTTCCGGTTCCTGGGTTAGCAAACAAGAGGCCAGCGAGTCTGATCATAGAAACACTAGTTACAACGATCGAAAAAAGATTCAGAACCTCTTAAAAGCGAATAAAAACCTACGAACTAAAGAGGACTTACAAAGCGTAGCTTTAAAGAACGTAAGTACAAAAGCGGTTGCTGAAATAAACAAATACAATCCAGAAGAGAACTAATGAAGCGTATTATTTTATTAAGTTGTTTGGCGGTTTTGTTTGCTTGTACTGGCAGCAAAGAAGTTTCGAGTCCTGAGCCTGTTTACCCAAATTGGGTTTCTAACCGGCCTTTTTCTAGCGATTTTTACATAGGAATTGCAAAAGCATTAAAATCAAATCCCGATTATCAGGCTTTAGCAAAACAAAATGCATTGGCAGATTTAAGCAGCGAGATTTCGGTTAAGTTGAGTTCCGAATCTATATTTCATCAAATAGACAAAGGCGATACTTACCGAGAGGAGTACCAAGCTCTTATTCAGGTAGAAAGCAATAAAAAATTAGAAGGCTATACCAGCGTAGCCTCTTGGGAAAGCGATACAGAATATTGGACCTATTATCAATTATCGAAAGTAGAGTGGAAGCGCATACGCGCTCAGCGCAAACAAAAAGCGTTAGAACAAGCCTACGGTTATTATGTTTTAGCACTTGATCATGCAAAAGAGAATCGAACAGTTCCATCTATAAATAATGCCATTAAAGCACTCGATGCTTTAAGAATGTATCTGGACGAACCCTTAAAACATCCGGACTTAGAAGCTCCCTTAGATGCGCTTTGTTTTGAGTTTTTAGCGCAAGCACAGGCATCCATTTCTTTTGAAGTAAAGCAGGGTGTTCAGCATCAAGAGCGAATTTTGATGGGAAACAATGGACGGGTGAATTCATTTGAAGTATTCGTTCAAAAACCAAACCTTCCATTTAAAGTGCGCTCAACTTTTAAAAATGCTCCAGAACATACAAACTCCAACGAAAACGGTTTTTTACAAATTGAAACCAGCGGTGCCGATGTGTATCGAAAAGATCATTTTGTTCAATTCACCTTCGATTGGGAAGGTGTTTTAAGAGATGCGAATGCTTCTAATTGGTTGCGCACTCTTCTAGATTTTCCTGAAAAATCTTTTAAAATTACCCTAACTGCATTAATGCCAAAAATTGCCATTACTTCTACTGAATTGAATTTGGGAGAAGCGCTTTCGCAAAAAATTCTTCTCCATCAAACTTCTAATTTTTTAAAGGACAAGGGTTTTGATATTGTAGAAGATGCTGAGGCCGATTACCTTATTTATATTAAGTCAAATACGCATAGAGGTTTAACAAACAACCGCATGCATACAGCCATATTGCAATACGAGTTTGAAGTAAAAAATAAGCAACAAAAGCTTGTTTATAAAAGACAAGAAATGGAATTGAAAGGCGTTCAGGCTAGTTTTCCGACCGCTGGAGTAAATGCCTACGAAAGAAGTGTTGATGAGTTTCGCTGGGATGTATTAAGAGGCTTTTTAAAATATTTAGAAGGCAAATGATTTTATGTTTTTAACTCCTTTCTCCTAGTATTCTTTTGTTGTTTTGTATTTTGTAATGGAATTTTTTTTGATTTTTTTTTTGAATAAGATATTTATATATTCGCTCGAAACAGACAAATTCGCCCCATGAATACACTTAGTAAAATTACCATCGTATTGTTTTTTTTAACTCAGTTTTTAACAGCTCAGGAACAAAGTGCAGCTAAAAAATCTAGCATTAACGTATCGTTTGGTCTCAGTATACCTTTTAATCTAAATTTAAATTACGAGCACCTGCTTTCAAATGCTTCTTATGCTTCTATAGGAGCTGGTAAGTTTCTAACTATGGGTGGCGCTGCAAACCATATCGACTTCACTCATTTTTTCTTAAAAGGAAAAAATGGACATTATTTGGAATACGGTTACGGCTTATTATTTATAGACCCTTTTTCCGATTTTGGCTTGTTGCCCAATGCAAGAATTGGTTATAGAAAAACATCCACTTCAAATTCAAGGTATTTTAGACTTGGCTTTTCTATATCAGAAGGCATCTATTTTGGTAGAGGGCTTTCCTTTTAGCTAGAGCGAATATAGTATGAGTGCTTAGTAGAGTGATGATGTTTAAAGCTCCTTCATCAATACTTTGTAGAGTTTTACCATTTCGTTAATGTCCTGTTTATTAACTTTTTCGTCTGGAGTATGAACATGATCCTCAGGAGCTCCAACAAAGCACCAATCAAAAGGGTAGGGCGATTTTTGCAAAGCATTTCCATCGGAACCTCCAGCATCTTCTACTTCTAATTGAAACTTAATGGCGTTTTGTTTTGCAATGTTTACAATTTTACGGACATAAGATTTACGTGGAATCCCAGAGTCTCGTAAGGAAATAGCCACTCCATTTCCATGAGGAACACCCTCGGTTACCCAAGTAATGTCTGAAATTAAAGCCTGACGAACGCCCCATTTTTCGTAAATATGTTTCCCTAAATACCCAACTGAACCTCCACCGGTTTCTTCCCAACAAGAAAAAACCAAGACCCCATTTTCTAGATTTTCTGCTACTTTTAAAGCATTCCACATACCCAATCGATTGTCCATATAGCAGTTTTGAATGTACTGCGCATCCTCCCGCCAATTTGGTTTAAAAGTTAAATTGGTACCTCTATCAATATCTCTGTCTAGTTTGTAAGAAAGGGCTTTTGTGGTGCTGTCTACCACTAACTCTGTTTCTATGGTACCTTTGGAGTCTTCTCCCACAAGTTTAATTCCTGAAATTAGGCGCGGGCCACCAAGTTTTACTAGTTCTTTTCCGTAACGAACTGTAAAACCAATAGAGTCTAAATGTGCAAAAATGGCTGTTCTGGGTGTACCAAATTTTAGAAGTAAGCAATCTTGAAACTCGTCTCCATAAATTAATTCTGGCTGAACTTTCCAGTGGGCTTTATTTTTTTGTACATAATCAATAACAAAATCTCTTAAGAGCGCTTCGTCTCCAGCAGGAGCTTGTATTGCTTGCATTTCTTTTAGTAATGAATAATCCATGCTTGTATGCTTAAGTTAGTGTTAAGAATAATTTTTTAATGCGCTTGTTTTACTTTAGGTTTCCACTACTTGAATACGAATGTTTTTTAAACCTGTAAATTTTTCTATAGCCTTTGGGCCTTCTTTTTTACGAATTGAAAATACAATTTTACAATCCATTTCCATTTTCTGACTGGTAATCTCTACGCCCAAATCTTTTATAAATCGCATTACGGTATTCATTTCTGGATAACCAAAGCTAAGTTCAAATTCAAGGTCTATAGTACATTCAATAATTTCTGCGTTGTTTAAGGCCTCAAAAGCAGCTGTTTTATAGGCATTCATCATGCCTCCAACGCCAAGTTTGGTTCCACCAAAATACCGCACCACTACCACAGCCACATTCGTTAATTCTTTTGCATCTATTTGGCCTAGTATTGGCTTTCCTGCAGCATTTGTAGGTTCACCATCGTCGTTTGCTCTGTAAACCGAATAATCTTGCTTAAAACGGTAGGCATAACAATGATGCCTTGCAGTATGGTGTTCCTTTTTTAAAGCTTCTATTTTTGTTTTGAGTTCTTGCTCGGTTGTAATAGGATACGCGTAGCCATAAAACTTCGATCCACGGTCTTTAAAAAATCCCTCGGAAGCTTTTGCTATCGTTTTGTATGCATCTTTTATTTCGCTCAAATTAAGAAATTGAAATTAACACAATTGAGACCATGGCAATTACAATTCCGACCCAATTGATTTTTGATAAGCGCTCTTTAAAAAACAGGCTTGCAAATATAGCGGATGTGGCTACAATTCCTACATTATTAATAGGAAATACAAAGGTGCTTTCTGGAAAATGGTTTAAGCATTTCAAGAAAAAAACGATCGAAAATACGTTAGGTATCCCCAGACCGATTCCGGCAATAATATTTTTTAATTTAATCTTCTCAACAGTAAAATGCCTAAAAATTAAAATGGGCAAGCCTATTAATCCAGCTATAGTGTAAAGCATGGAACTAAAATTTAATTCCAGTCCTTTGTCTACCAAATCGAAGGTTTCTAAGCTGTAAATTAGTACAATATCGAGTATTCCCGATCCAAAGAATAGAATGATTGGGATACTAAATAAAAGAGGACTGATAGCTTCTCTTTTTGCCTCCTTTTTTGAGGTAAAATATACTGATACTAAGGCCAGCAGAATTCCAACGATTTTATAGGCATTCATTGTATCGTTGTAATACCAATAGCCAAACAATACCGGAATACAGAGTGATATTTTTGTTGCTACAGAAGTAATTGCAATACCTACTTTTTGAGCAGAATAGGCAATAACATTAAACATGCTAATAAAAAGTATTCCAATTAACAGGGTAGAGGGAAACCAAACTTCTGAAGTTATTTGTGCAATATTTAAGGGCTCGCCAACAACCAAAAAACATATTAATCCGGCTGTAATGTAATTAAACACAATCGCCTGGAAATTGTCCACTTCAAAACGTTCAAATAGTTTAAATATAAGAACGAGTGCTGTTGTAAAAAGTATGCTGAGTATAAGATAGATCATAAACTAAATAGACTTTTAGATAGGGGTGAAGGTTTTTTATTCTACGATTTTAAATCTTTAGACAAAAAACGTAAAAGCTGTGGACGAAATTAATAGTTCTTGTACCAATTCAATACATCCTTCGAAATTTTTTCTGTTTTTATGGGTTTAGCGTTTAGTCTAGGGGCTGCAATTCCGTTAATAAGTCTTTTTTCTCCTTTAAACACTCTGGCCTCGTCCCATAAGTTTTGCTCAATAAAAGATTGCAATGTTTTTTGGCCACCTTCAATAATTATCGAGTGAATGTTTCTTTTGTAGAGTTCCTGCATTATTTCTGTTGGAACAGATTTGAATTGGATGTTTTGGATTGTTTCAGTGTCTGCCGCAACAGAGTCTTGTTTTTTTTTGAAAACCAAGGTTTTGGCTTTTGCATTAAAGACTTTTAAACTGTTAGGTAGTTTCAAAAACGGATCAATTACAATTCGTAAAGGTTGATGGCCATCCCACAAACGAGCGGTCAGTTCTGGATTGTCTTGTTCTGCTGTATTTCTGCCCACTAAAATAGCTTCTTCTTCTGTACGCCATTTATGCACAAGTTTTTTTGATTCTTGACTTGTTATCCAAAATGGTTTTCCTTTTTGTTGATGTAAAGCAGCCATAAAGCCATCCTGAGTTTCTGCCCACTTTAAAATTATGTAAGGTCTTTGTTTGGTGTGAAATGTAAAAAAACGCTTGTGAGAGTTTTTACAATCCTCTTCCAAAACTCCAAGGATAACTTCTATACCTGCATTTCTCATTAAGTCAATTCCCTTTCCAGAAACTTCAGAAAAGGGGTCTATACAACCTACCACTACCTTTGGTATTTTATGTTTTAGTATAAGGGCTGCACAAGCAGGTGTTTTACCGATATGTGCACAGGGCTCTAAGCTCACATACAAGGTTGCTTCTTTAAGTAAGGCTTTGTTTTTTACAGATGCTACTGCACGGACTTCGGCATGAGCTTCTCCAGCTTTCTGATGCCAACCTTCGCCAATGATTTTACCCTGGTGAACAATCACGGATCCTACCATCGGATTAGGATAGGTTTTGCCCAATCCTAAAGCAGCAAGATCGAGACATCTTTTCATGTAAATTTCATCCTTGTCCATAGTTCAAAAATAGACAAAATGCTTTAGTTTTAGGCTATGCAAAAAGTGAAAGATATTCGCGTTTACTTAAAATCGTGCTTAGCAGCTCAATACCCTGATGCTGAGCTTAGAGGTTTTAATAATTGGATACTTGAGTACTTGTTTGGGTTTACCAGCACCGATGCATTATTGAATGCAGATAAGCCCTTGTCTGCTAAAAATAGCTTGGACCTTGAATCCATTATCTCTGAGTTAAAACAAGAGAAACCTATTCAACAAATTTTAGGGTATTCTTGGTTTTATGGCCACAAATTTTTAATAAATAAATTTGTCTTAATACCTCGCCCAGAAACCGAAGAGTTGGTGGATTGGATTTTAAAAGATGCACCTAATAAAAAAACGATATTAGATGTAGGTACAGGTTCTGGATGCATTCCTATAACACTTTCTTTAAACAGCACGGCAAAAGTTTCTAGTCTCGATGTTTCCAAAAAAGCTCTTTTGCAAGCTAAAATAAACACCAAAATACTAAAGGCATCGGTTCATTTTATTGAGGCTGATGTTTTGACAATAGACTGTTTAAATCAGCTCGGTTTTTACGACATTATGGTTAGTAATCCACCTTATGTTTTAGAATCTGACAAAAAAATGATGGCGAAAAATGTACTGGATAACGAGCCTCATATTGCATTGTTTGTACCTAACAACGATGCTTTAAAGTTTTACATTGCCATTGCAGATATAGCTTCAAAAAGACTAAATCCTAATGGTTTTTTGTATTTTGAGATACATGAGAATTATGGAGTAGCTACTTTAGAAATGTTAAAAGCTAAAGGATTTACAGCTTTAGAATTGAGAAAGGACCTACAGGGAAAAGATCGAATGGTAAAAGCCGTTTGGAAATCGTAGCTTCGTAAGCTTAGTGAATTTAACAAATTATTAGATAAGATTTAAATGGACGAAAAGTCTAAAATAGAATTGCTTCGGAAAGAATTGGCCGCACACAACCATTCCTATTATTTATTGGACAAACCTACTATTACAGATTTTGAATTTGATCAATTATTGGTACAACTTATTCACTTAGAAAAAGCACATCCTCAATATTTTGATGAAAACTCTCCGAGTCAAAGAGTTGGAGGAACGGTAAACAAAAACTTCGAAACAGTAAAACA
>CAWVTK010000066.1:0-10140 GCA_963933205.1 uncultured Flavobacteriales bacterium | reverse complement strand
AGAAGAAGAAGAAGAAGAAGAAGAAGAAGAAGAAGAAGAAGAAGTTTTTGGTTTTGAACCTAGCCAAGACTTTACCTCAGAGCCGCATTTAGCTGATCCTATTTTGGAGCCGACCTTTGCACCAGAAATTACGAATAAGGTCGAAGTACCCACTCCTATTGAAGCTCTTGCGGAATTAGAAATTGAGACTCGAGAACCGTCTGATCAAAATGAGGTTGATCAACCTATAATTACAAAGGAGAAAACCATTATTACGCTATCCTCACATAGTGATACTGTACAAGAACAAATAGAACGTGCTCAAAAAAGGAAAGACCGCTTGCAGAAGTTTAATTATAGATTTAGAAACAACTCTGCAATAGACAGCGCCGAGCAAGAACCAGCCTATAAAAGACAAGGCATTGAGTTAAACGATAAAACGCATTCAGCAGACGAATTACTATCTAGAATGAGTTTGACAACAAATGAAGTTGGAGAAGTAGAGCTAAAGAGTAGAAACTCTTTTTTACACGATAACGTAGACTAATAAACAATTATGAGTTTGAAATCGAAAATAATGCCTGCTATGAAAGAGGCAATGAAAGCTAAAGATAAAGTTGCTTTAGAAACACTTAGAGCTATTAAAGCTGAGCTAATGCTAGCAGAAACAGCAACGGGTTCTGTAGGCGAAATGAGCACTGCTGATGAGATTAAGCTTTTAATGAAAATGATGAAGCAACGCAAGGATGCGGCAGCTATATATACTGAGCAAGGTAGATCTGATTTAGCTGAAGATGAGCTTGTTCAAACAAAAATTTTAGATATATTTTTACCTCAGCAACTTTCCCTCGAAGCATTAGAGAAAGAGGTAGCTCAAATTATTGATAAAGTCGGTGCAACCGGACCCGCCGACATGGGTAAGGTTATGGGTATCACTTCTAAAGAGTTGGCTGGTAAAGCAGAAGGTAGAGCCATAGCAACTATGGTAAAAACGCTCTTAAATAAGTAAAATAAGATCTTATTGAATGCCCGGATTTAGCTTGCTAAATCCGGGCATTTTTCATTCAAATACCCATGTGGTATCTATTTGATGAGAATTGGAAAGAGCTATACTAAGCTCATCTGAAGAATAGCTAGCATATAGCGTGTTAATATCAAAGCATAAACCTTTTGTTAGCCATGCATTACAAAGGTCATTATTAGCGTTGTGATTCAATTTAATAGTGATTAATATTGGAGGTGTACCACAGAATAATGGATCTTGTACTAAAGTGAAGTCATGCTCATTGCATCCTCCTGAATAAGAAATATTTAACCTAAGCTCATTCTCCTGGGTAATTAATGCCGAGTTTATTATATAAAAGTCATCTAGAGGTGTTTGCTCATAAATAGGTGCTTGTATTTCTATGCAATTGCTTTCTATAAGCTCTTCTCTTTCGTCCGAACAAGAGATGCTGAGTAAGCACAAAGCAGTTAAATAATACAAGAGAACATTCCTAATAGACGTAGTTTAGGGTTTCATTAAAGTTACGATCTCCATTGCAGTTTATAGAAATAGAAATAGAATTTTGATTTTCCTGGTTTAGAGTTGTTAGGTTAAACGAACTGGATTCTTGAATAGTATCTGTGCATGGTCCTTCGCCATTATCAAATCTAAGCTGCAATTTAGCCTGTATTGTTGATGATGAATCTACTAAATGATATAGGTTTAACCGAGTATCATTACATCCACCCAAATAACTGTAGTTAACAGTAATGCAATTATTTGCAATGCTAACTTGTTCTATATGTACACTGTCTCTAGGTAATTGTGTATCGATTTCTTCTGTAATAAACAGATCTCTGCAATCCACATTGTATAAAATAGAACATAGAACATTGATGGATTCACTGCCTCCGCAGTTGGGTGTATTTTCCGATGGTATGCGGTTAATAAAATAATACTGTTCTTTTTCCCAAAGAGTACCTTCTGGTGCATAATCTACCTCAAAAAATGTTGTAAGATCGCTTAAAAGAGTGCAGTTTTCATCTGTTGCAAAAACCATTAAAGTATCGTTATAGGTGCAAGTATGATTGCATTGACCTTGAGTGTACAGGTTTATTCCTGCTTTGTTTTCTGCTTCACAGGCATTGTTGTAGGTTTTATTATTGCAGCCACAAACGGGGCTAAAATCTTTAGGGCACAATACTGTCGTATCTATATTATTTTCGTTTACACAAACGGCCTTATCTTCTATACAAGAAGAGGCAAGTTGAGAAAACACAAATATTAAGATCAATTTTTTCATTGTACTAATTTAGAATTATTTTTTCAATAAGCTCTTATGTTACCATTTTGTGAGTTAATAAAAAGCCCATTTCATTTCTATGAAATGGGCTCTAAGCTATTTAATAAAAATCAGATTTACATCATTCCCGGCATTCCGCCTGGCATTCCACCACCCATTGGTGCTGAGTTTTCTTCAGGAATATCAGCAAGAACACACTCAGTAGTAAGAAGCATACCTGCAACAGAAGCAGCATTTTCTAGAGCTACTCTTGTAACCTTTGTAGGGTCAATAATCCCTGCTTCCAACATCGGCTCGAAGGTGTCCGTTTTAGCATTGTACCCAAAATCTGCTTTTCCTTCTTGTATTTTTGATACAACTACGGCTCCTTCGCCGCCTGCATTTGCTACAATTTGTCTTAAAGGAGCTTCTAAAGCTCGAACAATAATTTGTACACCCGTGAGTTCATCTTCATTTTCCACCTCGATATTGTTAAGGGCAGCAGCAGCACGAACTAAGGCCACTCCACCTCCAGGAACAATACCTTCCTCAACTGCGGCACGTGTTGCGTGAAGTGCATCATCTACGCGATCTTTCTTTTCCTTCATTTCAATTTCTGAAGCAGCTCCCACATAAAGTACAGCTACTCCGCCGGCTAATTTTGCTAAACGCTCCTGTAGTTTTTCTCGGTCGTAATCAGAGGTAGTAGATTCCATTTGCGCTTTTATTTGATTTACACGCAACTTAATCTGATCTGTTTCTCCTTTTCCATTAACAACTGTAGTGTTGTCTTTGTCTATTACGATTTTATCTGCTTGTCCCAGCATTTCTAAAGTAGCGTTCTCTAATTTGAATCCACGTTCTTCAGAAACTACGGTACCTCCAGTAAGAATAGCAATATCTTCTAGCATCGATTTTCTACGATCGCCAAAACCTGGAGCCTTTACTGCAGCAATTTTTAAGCTTCCTCTAATTTTATTTACCACTAATGTTGCCAAAGCTTCACCATCAACATCTTCTGCAATAATTAGTATTGGTCTACTCGTTTGGCTGGTTTGTTCTAGTATTGGGAGCATGTCTTTCATATTAGAAATCTTCTTATCGTATATTAAGATAAAAGGACTTTCTAGTTCCGCTTCCATTTTCTCTGGGTTCGTAACAAAATAAGGTGAGAGGTAACCTCGGTCAAACTGCATTCCTTCTACAATCTCAACAGTTGTTTCGGTACCCTTTGCTTCTTCAACAGTAATAACACCTTCTTTTTTAACTTTTTCCATCGCTTGCGCGATAAGTGTACCAATAGAGTTGTCATTGTTTGCCGAAATAGAAGCAACTTGTTTAATCTTATCTAGGTTGTCTCCAACTTCAATCGATTGTTTTTGTAATTCTGAAACAACCTTTTTTACTGCCTTATCAATTCCTCTTTTTAAATCCATAGGATTGGCTCCAGCGGCAACATTTTTTAATCCTGTTGCTACAATTGCTTGAGCTAACACGGTAGCTGTTGTGGTACCATCACCTGCAATGTCTGCAGTTTTAGATGCTACTTCTTTTACCATTTGAGCACCCATGTTTTCTACCGGGTCTTCTAACTCTATTTCTTTAGCTACCGAAACACCGTCTTTTGTAATGGTTGGAGCTCCAAATTTTCGGTCTATAATTACGTTGCGTCCCTTTGGCCCTAAGGTTACCTTTACTGCATTAGCCAAAGCATCTACACCTCTTTTTAGGGCGTCTCTTGCTTCTATGTCGAATGTTATATTTTTTGCCATTTTTGTTTTTTTTAGATGATTGCTAACAGATCAGATTCTTTCATGATCAGGTAATCGTTGCCTTCAAGTTTTAATTCTGTGCCTGCATATTTACCGTACAGCACTTTATCGCCAACTTTTACCGTCATTTCAATATCTTTTGTTCCATTCCCTACTGCAACCACAATTCCTTTTTGGGGTTTTTCTTGAGCAGTATCTGGTATAATAATTCCGGATATTGTGGTAGTTTCAGCTGCAGAAGGTTCTATAAGAACTCGGTCTGCAAGGGGCTTTATGTTTGGTGTGTTCATCTTATTGAAAATTAAGTGTATTAAATTTTACAGACGTAATTCAGAAATTATGCCAACTGTATTTTGGTGTCATCTTGTCTTGTTATCTGTAAATTTAGCATAAAAAAAGCCAAGCTTGTCAGCCTGGCTTTTTTATAAGTCTAAATGAGCTTATTCGGTAACTTCTGGCGTTGCAGGAGGAACAAAGTCTTCTGCGCTGTCTTCTACTTGCTCTATAATATCAGATTGATTTACGCCTTCTCCACGCTCTATAGCGAAGTTAGAAAGTAAGGTTAATGCAACCAGTACTAAAGCTAGGCTCCAGGTACTTTTTTCCAAAAAGTCTGAGGTTTTCTTAACACCCATAAATTGGTTACCATCGCCAAATGTAGAGGCTAAACCACCACCTTTAGGGTTTTGAACAAGGATTACTAATAATAGTAATGCGCAAGTAATAAGTATTAAAATTGAAAATAATCCGTACATATCTAAGGTTTTATTTGTTTAATGGCTTTAATTTGGTCTGCAAATAAACCACTTTTTTGTGGATATTTCAAACTTAAAATTTCGTAGGCTGTAATTGCTTTATTGTAATGACCTTGTTCTAGGTAAACTTTGGCCAATGTTTCGGTCATAATACTCTTGTTTTCTAGTAAACTTTCCTTTGCCATTGCGCTTGGAGAGAAGAATTCTTTCTTAGGTCTTGCTTTCTTAACCGTCTTAGCAATAAATTCAACAATTTTATCTGTTTTTTCTATTGGCTTTAATGGAGCAGTCTCTAGAGGAGCCTCTTTTCTATTTATCGGAGTTACTTTGGCTAATTTAAGCCATTCGCTAAATGAATGCGTCTCCGAAGGATTAAAATCTAAAGGTTTACCAAGACGTAATTTTTTTTCTGGAGTCTCGTTTATGGCTTCCGTTTTAGGTATAAGAACTTCTTTTACGTTCGTTTGCTTTACGGTTTGTGTAATGTACTCAAAAAGCAACCTTCTGTTGCCAGAGAGTGCGGCTGTATGCTTAAGTTCTTTATTGTACCTATCGCTTTGGTTCAGCTTTAAGGCTTTCAGTCTGATCTTATGTAAAGAGGCACAGTAAGGATGTTCATCGCATAATAGATCCAGCTCCAGAAGATGTTTCTCTTGGATGCTCTGGGCTTGACTTATTAGTTCTATAAATTGACTACTTACCATCTTACCAATTTACAACTGCTTTGTTAAAAATGTCTTCAATTAATTCGGTTATAATTTCGTCCATTAAACCTTCTTCTACCGCAGATAAATTTAAATTACTGTCAAAATCAGCATAATTACTAAAGCTTTGTTCGAAAGATTTATCGACCTCTAACTTGTTGTCAAATCGTACAAATACTTTAATGGTTAATCTGTTTTGATTTGCTATGTCGTTTGAACTTATACTAATAGGCTTAACTTGATAGTCGCTTATATAGCCTTCAAAGTGAAGGTCTCCATTTGTGCGTACACTGTTTAAATTGGTTTGCTGAATAAACCGGTCTTGCAGCGCATCGGTAAATTTATAACTTAATGAAGGTTGTACTAATGATGCTTGGTTTTGAAAGAATGGAATAGAAACGGTCTTTGCATTCACATTAATATCTGCGCCTGTAAAAGTATAGATTCCGCAACTACATATTAAATTAATACAAATGAAAAGAGAGGTTAATTTGGCCATTTTATAAATTGAATTGTTTAATTTTTCGGTAAAGAGTTCGTTCTGAAATTCCTAATTCGGAAGCGGCGCCTTTTCTTTTGCCTCTATGCTTTTCCAGTGCATTTTTTATCATCTCAATTTCTTTGTCTTGCAAGGATAAGGATTTTTGATGTATGGTTTCTTCTGCTTGCTTTGCTCTAGTTTCAGTTTGAACCTCTAGGTTCGGGAGCAAAATGGCTTGCCTATTATCCGACTCTTCAAAAGTACGGTATATTTTATTTGTTAATTGACTGTTTTCTTCTTCAAAGTTACGCTCTCCTTTCATGAGTTTTTCGGTAAGTTGTTTAAGTTCACCAATGTCTTTCTTCATGTCAAAGAGCACTTTGTATAATATCTCTCTTTCTGTAAAGTCGTTTTCGCCTCCTTTGCCATCTTCGTATAAAACGGGCAGTGTTTTTAAGCTGTTTTCTGGTAAGTAGTTTTTTAAGATATCTGCATCGAGCATTCTTCGTTCTTCCACTACCGAAATTTGTTCGGTTACATTTCGTAATTGTCTAATGTTTCCTGGCCAGTGGTAGGTGTTAATGAGCTCAATTGCATCTTCTGTTAAACGAACAGATGGCATGTGGTATTTTTCTGCAAAGTCCATTGCAAATCTTCTAAAAATAAGATGGATGTCGTTTTTACGTGCTCTTAGTGGCGGTAAGTTTACCTGAACAGTATTGAGTCTGTAAAACAAATCCTCTCTAAACTTATGCTTTTGTATGGCCTCTTGCAAGTTTACATTTGTAGCTGCTACAATACGAACGTCTGTTTTTTGAGTTTTTGAAGAGCCTACTTTTATAAATTCTCCTGTTTCTAAAACGCGTAACAGTCGTACTTGCGTAGATAGGGGTAATTCGCCTACTTCATCTAAAAAGATGGTGCCACCATCGGCTACTTCAAAATACCCTTTTCTGTTTGCTGTAGCCCCTGTAAACGAACCTTTTTCGTGTCCAAATAATTCGCTATCAATGGTTCCTTCCGGTATTGCACCGCAGTTAACAGCTATATAGGATGCGTGTTTTCTTGCAGAAAGTTGGTGTATTATTTTTGGAATAACCTCTTTCCCAGTACCGCTTTCACCAGACACCATTACAGAGATGTCGGTAGGAGCTACCCGCATAGCTTTTGCTATAGAGCGATCTAGCTCAGTTGCTGAGCCTATAATTCCGAATCTTTGTTTGATGTCTTGAATACTCGGCATTGTGCTAGTTTAGTTTTTCGTTTTCTACGCTTTCCCCTAGTAAGGTAGCCGAGCTACAATCGGTTATTTTTACCATAACGTAATCGCCTGGTTTATGGTTTTTCTTTGGGAATACCGCCACCGAATTGTGTGTTGTTCTTCCAAACAAATGCGCATCAGATTTTTTAGACAAACCTTCTACTAAAACCTTAAATGTTTTTCCTACACGCGATTGGTTGTATTCCATTGAGTGCAGCCTCTGCTTGGTGATAATTTCAGTAAGTCTTCTAGATTTCACTTCTTCGGGCACATCATCTTCAAATTGTCTGGCAGCTTTCGTGTTTGGTCTTTCGGAATATTTAAACATAAATCCGTAGTCAAACTTCACATAATCCATTAAGCTTAACGTTTCTTGATGCTCTTCTTCTGTTTCAGAGCAAAAGCTCGAAATAATATCTTGAGAGATAGCGCAATCGGGAATAATTCTCTTGATAGAATCAATCCGTTCCATATACCACTCTCGGGTATATCCACGGTTCATCATTTCTAAAATTCTAGAACTACCGGATTGAACGGGTAGATGAATGTAATCACAAATGTTTTCATGTTTCGCCATCGTTTCCAAAACCTGGTTAGACATGTCTTGAGGATGAGAAGTAGAAAAACGAATACGAATTTCTGGACTCACTTGAGCTACACGGTCTAGTAATTGTGCGAAGTTTACCGAACTTGCTTGCTGAATTTCAGATAATTTTTTGAAATCCATTTTTGCTCCTCCACCGTACCACAGGTAAGAATCTACATTTTGACCCAGTAAGGTAATTTCTTTAAATCCTTTTACATTAAGTTCTTCCACTTCTTTAATAATACTCTCAGCATCTCTACTTCGCTCTCTTCCTCTTGTAAAAGGAACCACACAAAAAGTACACATATTATCGCAGCCACGCATAATAGAAACAAAGGCTGTTATGCCGTTACTGTTTAGCCTAACAGGGCTTATGTCGGCATAGGTTTCTTCTTTTGATAGCTGTACATTTACTGCTTTTTGACCATGGTCTACTGCACTAATTAAGTTTGGAAGATCTCGGTAAGCATCTGGACCAACCACTAGGTCAACCAACTTCTCTTCTTCAAGAAATTTAGCCTTTAAGCGTTCGGCCATACAACCTAAAACTCCTATAGTAAGGTCTTTTTTCTTTTCTTTTAGCTTTTGAAAAGTTCGAAGACGCTTGCGAACCGTTTGCTCTGCTTTTTCTCTAATGGAACAGGTATTTACAAAAATAACGTCAGCTTCCTCTATGTCCTTAGTAGTTTCAAATCCATTATCCGATAAAATGGATGCAACAATCTCGCTGTCCGAAAAGTTCATTTGACAACCGTAACTTTCTATATATAGTTTTCTGTCTCCTGCTTTCTTTTTATCAATAACAAGCGCTTCTCCTTGCTTGGCTTCGTCAATAACTTTATTTCCTGTGTGGTACTGTTCCATTTCTAATTGTCTTTTTCTGATGCGAAATTACAAAATGATATTGTTATGACAAAGTGTCATACCCAATAGCGTAAGCTTTATTACTAATTTATTTCGCTCTTTAATTTCCAATTTTATTAATTAATGCATGTTAGTGGTAATAGGGCTTAAGACTTGGTTTGTATAAATAAATACTTTCAAAATAGAATTAGTGAAGTACGATTTATGTATTTATTAGGAGTACAATTAGGGAGATTGAAAAAACTTATCCTAATTTTGCAGCAAATTCATGAATTGATATGGCAAAGAATTTAGTTATAGTAGAGTCGCCTGCAAAGGCAAAAACAATTGAAGGATTTTTAGGAAAGGATTTCAAGGTTTTATCCAGTTTCGGGCACATTCGAGATTTGTCTCATAAAGATATGGGCGTAGATATACCAGGAGGATTTATACCTAATTACGAAGTTTCTGCTGACAAGAAGGAAGTCGTAAAACAATTAAAAAAAGAAACAAAAGCTGCTGAAATTGTTTGGTTGGCAACTGATGAGGATCGTGAGGGAGAAGCTATTGCATGGCATTTAGCGGAAACCCTGAACTTAAAGAATAAAGAGACTAAAAGAATCGTTTTTCATGAAATTACAGAAACGGCCATAACAAAGGCCGTTCAAAATCCTAGAGAAATAGATTACAACTTAGTAAATGCACAACAAGCGCGTCGAGTATTAGATCGTTTGGTAGGTTTTGAGCTCTCACCCGTTTTATGGAGAAAGGTAAAACAAGGCTTGTCTGCCGGAAGAGTTCAATCTGTAGCTGTTCGTCTATTAGTGGAACGCGAACGCGAAATATCCAGCTTTAATTCCAACGTATATTATAAAATTGTTGCACACTTTCTTAATAAAGAAGGCAAAGGCTTTAGAGCCGAAGTTTCCACACGTTTAGAAAGTTTAGAAGAGGCACAAGCCTTTTTGCAAAAATGTGTATCGGCGCAATTTAGTGTAGCTAACTTAGAGAAAAAACCTGCTACAAAAAAGCCCGCGGCTCCTTTTACTACATCAACCTTACAACAAGAAGCTGCTCGAAAATTAGGCTTCTCAGTATCTCAAACCATGACGGTGGCTCAACGATTGTATGAAGCCGGTAAGATTACTTACATGAGAACAGACTCTGTGAATCTTTCGAACGATGCACGCTCTTCTATTAAAGAGGAAATTACAAAGGAATACGGGGCAGAGTACTCTGAGCCAAGAAAATTCGCGACAAAAACAAAAGGGGCTCAAGAAGCTCACGAGGCCATTCGTCCTACTTATATACATGATAAAAAAGTTAGCGACGATAACGGACAACAAAGACTGTACGATTTAATATGGAAACGCGCCATAGCTTCGCAAATGACCAATGCTCAGTTGGAGCGTACCACTGTAAATATAGCAAACTCTAACCACGATAAGAACTTTGTAGCCAAAGGAGAAGTTATTGTTTTTGATGGATTTCT
>CAWVTK010000065.1:0-10156 GCA_963933205.1 uncultured Flavobacteriales bacterium | reverse complement strand
ATCAAGCCTCTATTTTACTTAAATATTTCCCTTAACCCCTAATTTATGGAACAAACTAAAATTCTTATTGCTGACGATCATCCAGTTTTTTTGTTCGGTTTACAGTCTATTATTAACACCATAGACAATTGTGTTGTTGTAAATGTTGCCTCCGACGGAGTCAGTGCTCTTAGTTTAATTCGAAGTACCAAGCCCAATATAGTTATATTAGATATTGATATGCCTGGATTAAACGGTATTCAGGTAGCCAAAAAGGTTTCTAAACTAAAACCACCCATAAAGATTGTTTTTTTAACGATGAATAAGGATGAGTCTATTTTTAATTTAGCCTTTGATTCTGGAGCTATTAGTTATGTGATAAAAGACAATGCTGCAATTGATATTGTTCGTTGTATCAAGTCGGTTTCTAATGGAGATTTTTTTGTTTCTCCCCAAATAAATGCGTATCACCTCAATCGAATTAGTAGTCTAAAATCAACCGATTTCTCTCTAATTAACAGGCTTACCGATACCGAAAAGCTTGTTTTAAAAGAGGTAAGTGAAAATAGAAGTTCCTTAGAAATTGCAGTTAAGTTATCTATTACTAATAAGACCGTTCAAAACCACAGATTCAATATTTGTAAAAAAATGAAGCTGGAAGGAGTTAATTCATTATTGAGCTATGCCTTATTAAATAAACAAACGATCCAATTAATTTTACCCGATTAATGGTCAGAATCAACATTCATTTTATAAAGTTTTTAGACAAAATAACGCTAAATAACTATATTCGTAAAAAAACTAATATATAGATATGCCTTTACATGCTGAGAATAAGCTTTTAGATGTCTTATTGAGTAATACGAGTCAGGTCTTTTTTATTCAAGATGCCTTTAAAGATAATCTCGATTTTATATATGTTAACAAGGCATATGAAACTCTATTTGGTAACTCAAGGCAAAGTTTATTAGACAATCCACGCTCCTATCTTGAGTCTATTCATCCGGATGATATAGAGGAAGTTGTGAGCTTGTATAAAGAGTTTATTCAAGGGAATTTAGCTTACGAGAAAGACTTTGTTTTTAGAATTATTAGATCTGATGGAGATGTTCGCTGGATTTACACAAAAGCCTGGGCAATTTTTAATTCCGACGGTGAGGTTTATAGACTCGCAGGAGTTGCAGAAGACATTACCCGAAGAAAAGAATCTGAAATTAGTATTAATAGACTTAATGAGGTACAATCTGGAGTAATTAAGATGCTTGCACATGATTTAAGAACTCCTATTGCTGGCATAAAGCTAACAGCTAGTTTATTAGCGGGAAGTTCTAAAGAGAATGTCAAAAAGTGCTCAGATCATATAATAGACTCATGCAACAATACATTATTGATGATGGATGATTTACTTTCTCATATTCGAATGACTGGAGAAGGGGTTTATATGAATACATCAAGATTAATAATCGAGGAAGAATTGAGCCGTATTTGCAAGGAATTAAATATACAGTTTAAGAAAAAGAATTTGTCTCTGAAACTTCCATCCACGAGTACTGTATTAGAGTTAGATTCAGTTAAGTTTAGTCAAATAGTCATCAATCTTCTTACAAATGCCATAAAATTTAGCCACATAGGTGGTGTTGTATCTCTGCGTATTGAGAATAAACTTAGCACTGTCGATTTGGTTGTTAAAGATGAAGGAATTGGTATTTCAAAAGAATCTTTACCAGAGGTATTTGATATATTTACAAGAGCAAGAAAGGTTGGTACTAATGGAGAGGCCTCTACAGGAATAGGTTTGTCTATAACCAAAAGACTCGTAGAACTCCACAACGGGAAAATTTCTATAAAAAGTAAACAGAACATTGGAACAGACATTCGTGTTTCTTTCCCTAAATAAAAAACAAGACCTTAGTGCGCTAAATACCAAGATCTTGTTTTTATTACCTACGTTTATTTCTTGAGTTTTCTCCCGATTTGTTTTCGTTCGTTCTAGTACGAGAATTTGTATTACCTCTTGGATTATTGTGGTTTCGCTGCCCTCTTGTTGGGCTTTTCTTTGTTGGTAATTCCTCAACCTCATCTGCAAAAGGATGCGTAGTTACCACCGGGATCTTTTGATCAATAAGCTTCTGAATATCTCTTAGATAAGCTCGTTCTTCTATGTCGCAAAAAGAAATAGCTACACCAGAATTTTTTGCTCTACCCGTTCTACCAATTCTATGTACATAAGTTTCAGGAACATTGGGTAAATCAAAATTAATTACCAATTCCAGTTGGCTAACGTCTATTCCTCTTGCAGCAATATCTGTTGCAATTAGAACTCTGATGTCTCTGTTTTTAAAATTCTCTAAAGCACGCTGTCTTGCACCCTGAGATTTGTTTCCATGAATAGCCTCAGCCTTAATTTGAGCTTTATCTAGCTGCTTAACTATTTTATTTGCTCCATGCTTGGTTCTCGAAAAAACCAAGACAGAGTCAATATTGTTTTGCTGTATTAAGTGAACCAATAAATTAGTCTTGCTCTTTTTACTAACGTAATAAAGTGCTTGTTCTACCTTTTCAGAAGTGGCTTGTTCTGGTTTTATCGTTACTTTTTCAGGATCTCCTAAAATAGCCTTAGATAGTTTTAATATAGATTGAGGCATGGTCGCCGAAAAGAATAGCGACTGTCTATTTGACGGTAGAACGGCAATAAGTTTTTTTATATCGTGAATAAAGCCCATGTCTAACATGTGGTCTGCTTCATCTAACACGCAATATTTTATGTCCTTTAAGGATATATAGCCTTGGTTCATTAAATCCAAAAGCCTTCCTGGAGTAGCTACTAAAATATCTACGCCATTTCGAAGTGCATTTGTTTGAGAATTTTGTTTAACTCCTCCAAATATTACCGTATTGTTTACACCTGCATACTTACCATATTTGGTGCAGTTTTCACCAATTTGTATTGCAAGTTCTCTGGTTGGTGTAACAATTAGTGCTTGTATTTTCTTTCTTCCTGTGCCGGCAGACCTGTCGTTGTGAATGTGTTGTATAATTGGAATTGAAAAAGCGGCTGTTTTACCGGTTCCTGTTTGTGCACAACCTAATAAATCTTTTCGCTCTAAAAGAATTGGAATAGATTGCTCTTGAATTGGAGTAGGGGTGGTATATCCTTCAGCATCGAGTGCTTTCAGAATTGGTTCGATGATACCGAGTTCTTTGAATGTCATATAATTTATCTAAGCCGCAAATATACAGCAATAGATTGAATTAAATTCATTCGAGATTAAATGCCTTTTATTACTATTTGCCATTGTGTGTAATTTTAAAATTGGCATCTTTGAAACATGAATTTATCGGTACAATTTAAACACGGTTTACAACAGTTTTGTATAGCCAATCTTGAGCGTAAAAGCGAATTATTGAAAAATCAAATTCTTGCTCGAAAACAAGATTTAGAATCTGCTTCCAAAAGCTCTGCAGGCGATAAACACGAAACCTCTAGAGCAATGATTCATTTAGAACAAGAAAAATTAGGCATTCAATTTCAGCAGATATATAAGCAACAATTAGTGCTTTCTCAAATTGTAGTAAAACAACACCTCAGCATTCAATCTGGAACGCTTATTAAAACCAATAAGGCTCTTTTTTATATTGCTATAGCTCTTGGTAAACTTAAATTTAAAGAGAAAGATATTTTCGTTATTTCTCCTGTAGCACCCTTAGCACAAGCTTTTTTAAACTCTAAGTTTAGTAAAGAAGTTTGCTTTAACAATGTTACTCACACAGTATTAGCCATTATATAACAACTCCAATTTATGCCTCAAGCCCAAAAATCATCATTTGAGTTTATTGCCTTAATGGCCTCTCTAATGGCCATGGCTGCTTTAGCTATCGATGCTATATTACCAGCGATGTCTGTTATGAGTAAGGATTTTGGTGTTTACGATCCAAAAGTCAGTCAACAGCTTATTATCATGATGTTTTTAGGACTTGGTTTTGGGCAATTACTTTTTGGCCCATTATCCGATAGCTTCGGTAGAAAACCGCTGGTGTATTTTGGCTTTACTATTTTTATCGGCGCCAGTTTTATTTGTATTTATTCCACTTCTTTTGAGATGATGGTGTTTGGTCGTGTTTTACAAGGTATAGGTTTGTCTGCTCCTCGAACCATTAGTTACTCCATGATAAGAGATTCTTTTGAAGGTAACGACATGGCTAGAATTATGTCTTTTGTTACTGTAGTTTTTATTATGGTACCCACACTTGCTCCAGCAATAGGAATGTATTTTTTAGAGGTTTACAATTGGCAGGCTATTTTTTATTTTCAATTGGTTTTTTGTGTTCTCGTTGCTTTCTGGTTTTCTCTTAGACAAAAGGAAACCTTAACCTCCGAAAACAAAATCCCTTTTACCAGTGGTTTGTTTGTAAATGGTTTTGTAGAGTTATTAAAATATAAATCTACACTTGTTTACACGATTATATCAGGGGTAATTATGGGTTCATTTATGTTATATTTAAGTGCTTCTCAACAAATATTTCAGGACCAGTATGGCTTATTAGAAGAGTTTCCGATCGTTTTTGCTGGTTTAGCAATTGCCTTTGGTGGGGCTAATTTTTTAAACGGAAAATTGGTTATGATGTTTGGAATGGAAAAGCTCATAAAACGCTCTTTAATCTGTTATACTTCTACTTCCTTTGTTTATTTGCTTTTATTTTACAAGCAACCAAACCCTTCCATCGAAATGTTCTTGTTTTTCTTAGTGCTTCAATTTTTGTCCTTAGGCTTTATATTTGGAAATCTAAAATCTATTAGTCTTCAGCCTATCGGTCATATTGCAGGAATTGGAGCTGCCCTAACAGGATTCATCTCAACCCTATTTGCCGTACCAATTAGTGCATTTATTGGTTCCTTTATAAACAACACAGCATACCCAATGTTTGTAGGTTTTTTTGTTTGTGGTTTATGCTCTCTACTTTTATATTTTATT
Organism: uncultured Flavobacteriales bacterium; assembly: GCA_963933205.1. Taxonomy (GTDB): domain Bacteria; phylum Bacteroidota; class Bacteroidia; order Flavobacteriales; family UBA7430; genus UBA6772. The sequence goes on along the minus strand of CAWVTK010000065.1, from coordinate 5,204 downwards.
TTTAAAAGATATTCTAAAACTATTTTGAGCAAAAAAAAGCTAGATTATTCTGAGAATATCTAGCTTTCTGTAAAAGAAAAAATAAGATCAATCTTCCGATCGTAGTATTTGGTTTATAGATGCCATCTTTATGGCAGCAATAGCACATTCTGTTCCTTTATTTCCTAGCTTACCTCCAGACCTGTCAATAGCTTGTTGCATTGTGTTGTCTGTCAGTACTCCAAATATAACAGGAATTTCTAGCGTGGTGTTTAGTCTAGAAATCCCAGTGCTTACTCCTTGGCAAACAAAATCGAAATGTTTTGTTTCTCCTTGAATTACAGAGCCTAGCGTAATAATTGCATCTACGTTTGTAGTTTCGGCAAGCATAGAGGCGCCAAAAGTTAGCTCGAAACTTCCCGGTACGTTTACACGAATAATATCTTCAGGTAAAACCCCGTTTTCTAGTAGCGCTTTATGAGCTCCACTGTAAAGTCCTTCTGTAATCTTTTCATTCCATTCAGAAACAACCAAGCCAAAACGCATTCCTTCGGCATTGGGAATAGAATCTGAATCGTAGTGAGATAAATTTGTTGAAGTCATAACTAGTTTGCTGCAGTAATACGCGCAATATACTTTCCAATGTTTTGACCCTCTCTTGAAGATTTAAATTCATCTTGAATACGAGTGTACAAACTTAAAGCTTGTTTTTTATCGTCTAAAGAATAAGCTGTATTTGCCGCTTTCATAAGAAAGACTGGAGTACTAAAGTCGTTTGTTCTTAACTCTGCCGCCTTAATGTAATAGTTTAAAGCCTCTTGGTTTTGTCCTAGGTTCGAGAATGCATCTCCGATGGCACCCTTAGCTATTGGAGCTAACATTTCGTCATCAGAAGAGAATCCATCCAAATATTCGATTGCGGTTTCATTATCGCCTAATTTTAAATAAGAAAGTCCAGCATAATAACTAGCTAAATTACCAGACTTAGTGCCTCCGTAAGATTCGATTATTTCTAATAATCCGGCAAATTGCTCGTCTCCGTCTAAAGCTTCTTGGTATTTTCCAAGCTCAAAGTTTTTTTCGGCCATAAACATCTCCGTAGCGGCGTTTTCTTCGTTTGGTTGAACGTAAAAGCGATCGTATGCGAAGAATGCACTAAAGCCTACAGCTATAGCTAAAACAATAACCATTAAGTTATTCTTGTTCTTCTCTACGTACATCTCAGCCTTAGTAAGGCTTTCTTCAATCGTTTTTAATTGTTCTTCTTGATTCTTGGTTTTATTTTCAGCCATCTTGTTCAGAATTTATGTTTTAAGGATGCACAAAAATAAAAGAATTTATTAAATGATGACCATAAATAGTAAATCAGTCTTATTTTTACCGAAATTAAATTTTAATGCACCTCAAATCACTTTCATTAATTTCGTTTAAAAACTACGATGAAGCCCTTTTAGAGTTCTCGTCTACCATAAATTGTTTTGTGGGTAATAATGGTTCGGGAAAAACCAATTTACTCGATGCCATTTATTATCTGTGTTTTTGTAAATCGTATTTTAATAGTGTAGATACTCAGAATATATTACACGACAAACCTTTTTTTGTAGTGGAAGGTGTTTTTCAACGAAATGAACATCCAGAGAAAGTTTTTTGTGCTGTAAAAAAGGGGCAAAAAAAAATAGTTAAAAGAAACAATAAAGAGTACGATAAGTTAGTAGATCATATTGGTGTATTTCCCTTAGTAATCATATCTCCATCAGACAGAGATTTAATAGTTGAAGGAAGCGACACACGTCGGAAGTTTATGGACGGAGTTATTGCTCAGTCAAACAAGATTTACCTCCAAAACTTATTAAAATACAATCAGGTGCTTAGTCAGCGAAATGCCTTGTTAAAGTATTTTGCAGCAAACAGAACCTACGATCCTTTGAGTATTGAAATTTACAATGAGCAAATGATCGATTTGGCTTCCAGTATTTACAACGCCCGAGTCGATTTTATGAAAAGTTTCACTCCTGTATTTCAAAAGTATTACAGCGCTATTTCTGGCTCTACAGAACTTGTAGATTTGGTTTATAAGTCGCAGTTACACGAGCAAAGTTTAACCTCTTTACTTAAAGATACGCTAACAAAAGATAAAATTCTTCAGTACACAACTTGTGGTACTCATAAAGACGACCTTTTGTTTAAAATTGGAGATTATCCAATTAAGAAGCAAGGCTCTCAGGGCCAACAGAAAACGTACTTAATTGCGCTTAAACTAGCACAATTCGATTTTATTAAAAACTTAGTCGGGTACAAGCCTCTTTTGTTGCTCGATGATATCTTTGATAAACTCGATGATGCAAGAGTAGAAGCAATTGTAAGCTTAGTGTCTGAGCATCATTTTGGTCAAATATTTATCACGGATACACATAAAAGTAGAACCCAGGAAATTGTTCAAAAAATTGACGAATCTTATCGTATATTCGATATTGAAAATGGCGAAATAATATGAGACGATCCAGGGAGCAAAACATTGGTGAAGTTATTAAAGACTTACTAAAGAACTACGACATTACATCCAAGTTTAACGAAGCTCATATTGTTACTTTATGGGACACGTTAATGGGGCCGTCTGTTGCCAAGTATACCGTTAATATCGAAGTGGAAAAAAGAGTTTTATTTGTTCAATTAAGCAATGCAGCTCTTAAACAAGAACTCACCTACGGTAGAGATAAAATTAAGAAAATGCTCAATAAGGAAGTTGGAGAGGAGGTTTTATTAGATGTTCGTATTTATTAGTAGTACTGTTATTCTCTTTTTTTATTTATAACTGTTTTTAACTCTTGTGGCATATGTTTTGTTCTTGAGTTTTCTAAATTTATTCCCATGAGACTAATTGTTCTATTCTTTTTAATCCCTTTTATAACTTTTGCCCAATCGGCAAATTTAGACTCACTATTTAAGAGCTCAGGAGAGTTGTTTTTTTCTTTCGAAGTAGATTCAAAAGAACAGTTGAACTCAATATCCAAGATCGTATCCATAGACCATGGAACACAAATGCCCAAAATTTTTGCTTATGCAAACAAAAAGGAGTTTGCTAAATTTAGTGCATTAGGCATCCCATTTAATATAGAGCAAAATCCTGGGAGTTTGTTTAAAAATTTAAACATGCTTCTTTCTTTAGATGAAAAACAAAATGGTGATTGGGATTTTTACCCTTCTTACGATGTTTACCTAGCGATGATGTATGCCTTTGAAGAACAGTATCCAAATTTGTGTAAAGTAAGCTCTATTGGAAGCTCTGTAGATGGAAGAGCTCTTTTAGTTGCCAAATTATCAGACAGCCTTCAAGTAAAAGAAAACGAACCCAAGGTTCTCTATACTTCCTCCATACACGGAGATGAAATTTCTGGATTTGTTCTTTCACTTAGACTCATCGATTATTTACTTGCAAATTACAGATCAGACACTCGGATAAGCGCTATTTTAAACAATGTTGAAGTTTGGATAAACCCTTTGGCAAATCCCGATGGAGCCTACAGGAATAATAATAATTCTGTTTTTGATGCTACACGCTACAATGCCAATTGGGTAGATTTAAATAGGAATTACCCGGATCCTGAAGATGGGCTTCATCCTGATGGAAACGCTTACCAAACAGAAACTTTAGCCTTTATGGCTTTTGCAGATAGTGTTGGCTTTGATATGTCTTCTAATTTTCATGGAGGAACTGTGGTAGCTAACTACCCTTGGGATACATGGGAAAGTTTACCTGCCGACTACGATTGGTGGGTAAACGTAATGAATGAGTACGCTAGTAGTGCACAGCAAAACTCTTTTAATGGCTATTTTTCGCAATACGACAATGGTATAACCAATGGTTACGACTGGTACGAAGTAGCTGGAGGCCGACAAGATTACATGAATTACTATGAAAATTGCAGAGAATTCACCTTAGAGATTTCCAGCGATAAAACTCCAGAAGGGAACGATTTACCTTTTTATTGGGACGCGAATTACAATTCACTCATGTCCTACATAGAACAAAGTCTATTTGGATTAAGAGGTATTGTTACCGACTCCATAACTGGAGAAGCTTTGTTGGCTGAAGTTTTTATAGAAAACCATGATGTAGACAATTCTCAAGTTTACTCTCATCTACCAGTTGGAAACTACCATAGATTCTTGTCTTCTGGAATGTATTCTATAACTTTTTCCTGCGAAGAGTATACAAGTAAGACTCTTACCGATATTTCGGTTTTAAACAATGAAACTACCCTTTTGGACGTGCAATTGGTTAAAAATGATTTAAAAGTTAAAGAGAAAACAGCCGTTACTTTAAATATATACCCTCAGCCGGCAAGCTCCTTTGTTACGATAAGTGGTTTGCCCAAAAATGCAAGCTCTTTAGCTGTTTTAGACACGCAGGGAAGACGTGTTAGAGATTTAAGCACGCAAGGCTCAATAATTACTTTAAACAAACAAGATCTAAGTTCAGGTTTGTACTTTATCGTCTATACTATAAAAGGGCAAGAGTATAAAACAAAATTCGTTTTTAGGTAAGTTACCACAGCAATAACAGATCATCATCAACACCAATTTTGTGTTTTTCTATCACAAAATCAATCGTTCACATTTTTATATTCTCAGCCTTAAAACAAACAAGAGTCTAAAAATCATCGTACTTAAAAAGAAATAAGTCCTTATTATATTAGGTCAATCATTTATTCTGTGTAATTTCGCAGTCTTAAAAATTGACCATGAAATCTATACGTAACATAGCAATTATTGCACACGTTGACCACGGTAAAACTACCTTAGTTGATAAAATCATTCACGAATGTCAAATTATGGACCCCAGAAAAGATACTGGAGAACTCATATTAGACAACAATGATTTAGAGCGAGAACGTGGGATAACAATTCTTTCGAAGAATGTTGCCGCAAATTATAAAGGCGTTAAAATCAATATTTTGGATACCCCAGGTCACGCCGATTTTGGTGGTGAAGTTGAGCGTGTATTGAAAATGGCCGATGGTGTTTTACTTTTAGTAGATGCTTTTGAAGGGGCAATGCCTCAAACGCGTTTTGTTTTAAGTAAAGCCATAGCTTTAGGTCTTAAACCTATTGTTGTTGTAAACAAAGTAGACAAAGAAAACTGTACTCCAGACATCGTTCAAGAGCAGGTGTTTGACTTGATGTTTAACCTTGATGCGACAGAGGAACAATTAGATTTTGCTACT